>NZ_JAIBFH010000032.1 GCF_019459675.1 Arenimonas sp. | reverse complement strand
GGCGCGGGGGCGGGGGCCGGGGGGGGCGACGGCCGCCCCCCGGCCACGGCCAGCGGCAGCTCCACCACGAACACGGCGCCCTGGCCGGCTTTGCTCTGGACCCGGATCTGGCCGCCCATGGCCGCTGCCAGTTCACGGCAGATCGCCAGACCCAGGCCGCTGCCTCCACCGTGGTCGCCGTCGCGCGGCGAGCCGCGTTCGAACCGGCGGAAGAGCCGCGCCTGCTGTTCGTCGCTCAGCCCCGGCCCACTGTCGCGCACCTCCAGCACCAGCCCGGCCGCTGGCCCCGACGACACGTCCAGCGCCACCTCGCCCTGCTCGCAGAACTTGATGGCGTTGTGGCCCAGGTTGAACAGGATCTGCCGGACCCGGGTGGCGTCGCCGCGCAGGATGACGGGCAGGCCCGGCTCGCGCCGCAGCGCGAACCCCAGGCCCTTGGCCTGCGCCAGCGGCTGCAGCAGGCCGGCCACTTCCTCGAGCAGCGGGGACAGTTCGAAGGGCGCGTCTTCCAGCACCAGTTTGCCGGCCTCGATGCGCGCCAGGTCGAGCGCATCGTTGACCAGGCGCAGCAGGTGCCGGCCAGCACGCTGGATGGCCTCCACCTGGTGGCGCTGCAGCGGATCGAGCTCGCTTCCCTGCAGCAGTTCGGCCATGCCGAGCACGCCGGTCATCGGCGTGCGTATCTCGTGCCCCAGCGTGGCCAGGAAGCGGCTCTTGGCCTCGCTATGCTGTTCGGCCAACTGCTGCCTTGCCTGCGCCAGCTGCCAGGCCTGGCGACGACGCAGCCGTGTGCGCCGCACCCAGGCCACCCACGCCACGGCCGCTAGCAGCAGCACGCCGGCAGACGCCAGCGCGACCTGGCTGCGCCACCAGGGCGCCTCCACCAGCAGCACCAGGCCGGCGCGTTCGGTCCAGCGGCCGTCGGCGCCCAGTACCGCCAGCCGCAGCCTCAGGCGGCCCGGCGACAGGCGCGGATAAACGCGCTCTCCCGAAGCCGGCAGGTCGACCCAGCCCGGGTCCTGCCCCTGCAGCCACAGGCGCTGCGGCGCCGCGGCCTGTGCCGGCGGCGCGAACGCGGGGCGCAGGCGCAGCTGCAGGTTACGGTCGCCGGCGAACAGGCGCAGCATCGGGCTGGACGGGTTCAATGCGATCTCGCGCCCGTCGCGCTGGACCTTCAGCGATTCAATGGCCGGCGCGGACATCGCCCACGCCGGCCACAGCAAGCCCAGCAACAGCACCAGGCCGCACCTGCGCCGACCTGCAACATTGGGTTTCGCCGCCATGCACCCCCCTTTCACTCACTCGGCCTAGACTAAGCCTGCCCCTGCACCAGGGGAGTAGGAGAAACACCATGCCGCGCCTGCTGCGCCCCGTGCTCGCCTGTGTCCTTGTCGCCGCTGCCGGGTGGGTGCAGGCGGAGGCCGAGGTATTCGAGCTCGACCCGGTGCACACACGCGTGGCGTTCCGCGTCGACCATGCGGGTTTCTCAAAGGCCATCGGCACGTTCTCGGGCAGCACCGGCACGCTGGCCTTCGACCCCGACGACTGGGCCAGTGCCACGCTGGACGTCACCATTCCCCTGGACTCGCTGGACATCGGCAGCGACGACTGGCGCGACAGAGTGCTGGGCCGGGCCTTCCTGGACGCGAAGTCGCAGCCCACCGCGCGCTTCGTCTCCACCCGCGTCGAGCCCGCGGCAGACGGCGCCCCCGGTACGGCCACGGTGGTGGGCCAACTGACCCTGCGCGGCGTCACCCGGGAAGTGGCGCTGGACGTGACGCTCAACGCCCTCAAGCGACATCCGCTGACGCTGCGCCGCACCGCCGGTTTCTCGGCCACCACCACGCTCAGCCGGCGCGATTTCGGCATCACCGCGTGGCGCCGCCTGGTCGGGGACCCGGTTGAACTGATGATCGAAGTCGAGGCGGTGCGCCGCCGCGGCGACAGCCCTTCCCCCACGCCGGAGCGCGACGATGCCGATCAAGAACCTCGCTGACCGCTGGGGCGGCGTCAGCATCACCCTGCACTGGCTCACGGCGCTGATGATCGTGGGCCTGGCGGTGGTGGGGCTGCTGATGCAGGAGCTGGCCAATTCGCCGACCAAGATCCAGGTGTACGGCCTGCACAAAAGCATCGGCCTGACCGTGCTGGCCCTGACCGTGCTGCGGCTGGTCTGGCGGCTGGTGGCCGGCGTCCCGGCGCCCGTGCCGGGCACGCCGCGCTGGCAGCGGTGGGCGGCGAACGCCAGCCACGGCGCGCTTTATTTCATCCTGCTGGCGATGCCGCTGAGCGGCTGGCTGTACAACTCGGCGTCGGGCTTCCCGCTCAAGTGGTTCGGCCTGTTCTCACTGCCCAAGCTGAGCGGCTATGACGCACAGGTAAAGGCGTTTGCACTGGGCGCGCATGAAACGCTGTTCCTGGTGCTGGCGGCCATCGTCACCGTGCATGCACTGGCGGCGCTGAAACATCACTACGTCAACCGCGACCGCACCCTGGTGCGGATGCTGCCCCTGCTTACGCCGCCGGCGCCCGCCGCGCGCGACACCGATCCCGGAGCCTGACCATGCGCGCACCCCTCCTGTTTGCCCTGCTGCTGGCCGCGACCGGCGTCGGCGCCGCCGACTATGTGGCGCAGCCCGGCTCCACGCTGGGCTTCACGGCCACCTACCAGGACGAAGCCTTCGAAGGCTCGTTCGCGAAGTTTACCCCCGTGCTGCGCTTCGACCCCGCCGACCTGGGCGGCAGCCGCCTGGACGTGAGGATCGCTTTGGCCAGCGCCAGCACCGCCAACGTCGAGCGCGACGAGATGCTGGTCAGCAGCGAGTTCTTCGACGCCGCCGGCGTGCCCGAGGCGCGCTATGTGGCGACGGTATTCCGCTCGCTGGGCGGCAATCGTTTCGTCGCCGACGGCACGCTCAGCCTTCGCGGCGTCAGCAAGCCAGTGCCGCTTGCCTTCACCTGGACGCCGGGCACCCAGCCGGTGCTGGCGGGCGAAGCCAAACTGAGCCGGCTCGCGTTCAAAGTGGGGACCGGCGACTGGACCGACACCGATCTGCTGCCCGATGAGGTCAAGGTCAGCACGCGCCTGGTGCTTGTGCCCAAGGCCGGCTGAGCCGACCCCGGCGCTATCGGGCGGCGACGAACCCGCGCACGGCCTGCGCATCGAACGGCCAGTCCAGCTCCAGGCCGGTGTCCTCGCGCCGCAGCACGGGGATGCGTTCGCCGTAGCGGGCCTGCAGCCCGAGGTCGTCGTCGATCCACAGCGGGTCGAAGTCGGATACGCCGGCCGCGGCCAACGTTTCCCAGGCGTGGTCACACAGTTGGCAGTCGTCCCGCTGGATCAGGGTGAGCTTCATCGGGTCGCGCCGTTCGCCGGCGTACAGTCTTGTTTTCCGCAAGGCGCATAGAATACGACGTCTTTGCCGGAACCCGCGACCATGGCCGTCAGTCTCTTCGACCTCTTCAAGATCGGCATCGGGCCGTCTTCCTCGCATACGGTCGGGCCGATGCGCGCCGCCGCGCGCTTCGCCAGCCGGTGGCTGGAGGAAACCGGCGCGCTGGAGCGCACGGCCCGCGTGCGCGCCGAAGTGTTCGGCTCGCTGGCGCTGACCGGCCGCGGCCACGGCACCGACAAGGCCCTGCTGATGGGCCTTGAGGGCCACCGTCCCGACGAGATCGACCCCGACGTGATCCCCGCCGCGCTCGAGCGCATCCGCAGGGAAAAGAAGCTGATGCTGCTGGGCCGGCACCCGATCAGCTTCGACGAGAAGCAGGACCTGATCATGAACAAGCGCCAGAAGCTGCCCTTCCACACCAACGGCATGCGCTTCACCGCCTACGATGCCGCCGGCGAGCTGCTGGCCACGCGCGACTATTATTCGGTGGGCGGCGGCTTCGTGGTGAACGAAGACGAGGCGGCCGAAGACCGCATCGTCGCCGACACCACCGAACTGCCCTTCCCGTTCCGCTCGGGCAACGAACTGCTTCAGCGCTGCCAGGACGGCCAGCTGAGCATGGCCGGGGTGATGCTGGCCAACGAGCTGACCTGGCGAACCCAGGACGAGATTTCCAACGGCCTGCGCGAACTGTGGCAGGCCATGCAGGACTGCACCGCGCGCGGCATCCGCGAGAAAGGCACCCTGCCCGGCGGCCTGCACGTGCAGCGGCGCGCACCCAGCCTGCATGCGGAGCTGTCGTCCAAGCCCGAAGCCGGCATGCGCGATCCGCTCACCGTGCTCGACTGGGTGAACCTCTACGCACTGGCGGTGAACGAGGAAAACGCCGCGGGTGGACGCGTGGTCACCGCGCCCACCAACGGGGCCGCCGGCATCATCCCCGCGGTGCTGCATTACTACGACCGCTTCGTCCCCGGCGCGAACGAGAAGGGCGTGTTCGAGTTCCTCCTCACTGCGGCCGCGGTGGGCATCCTCTACAAGGAAAACGCCTCCATCTCGGGCGCAGAGGTCGGCTGCCAGGGCGAAGTGGGGGTGGCCTGCTCGATGGCCGCCGCCGGCCTCACCGCAGCGCTGGGCGGCACGCCCAGCCAGGTCGAGAACGCCGCCGAGATCGGCATGGAGCACAACCTGGGCCTCACCTGCGACCCGATCGGCGGCCTGGTTCAGATCCCCTGCATCGAGCGCAACGCCATGGGCGCGGTGAAGGCCATCAACGCCTCGCGCATGGCCCTGCGCGGGGACGGCAAGCACAAGGTCAGCCTGGACAAAGTGATCCGCACCATGCGCGACACCGGCCGCGACATGCAGGACAAGTACAAGGAAACCAGCCGCGGCGGCCTGGCGGTCAACGTCATCGAGTGCTGAACCACCCGGCCTGCGCAGCCGGTGCTTGCCTTGTCCCGGCGCTGGGTTGATATTCAAAGCCAGCTCCAACCTTCGTCGGTGCCAGCCTTGTCAGTCCTGCGGTGCGTCGCTTCGCTGGTGGCCTTGTTCCTGCTTGCCGCCGGCAGCGGGCCGGCCCAAGCGCTTGACCCGGACAAGGCCTTCCATCATTACGTCCGCAACACCTGGAGCATTGAGCAGGGGCTACCGCAGATCAGCGCCCTGGCCATCGCGCAGGATCGGCAGGGCTACCTGTGGGTCGGCACCCAGGCCGGGTTGGCGCGCTTCGACGGCGTGCAGTTCACCAGCTTCAACCCCGAGAACACCCCCGGCCTGGCCGGCATCTGGATCAGCGACCTGCACGTGGACCCGGCCAACCGGCTTTGGGTGGCGACTTACCGGGGGCTGTCCGTGCATGAGGACGGCAAGTTTCGCCTCGTTCCGGTCGCGGGCGCGGCAACGGGCGAAACCCTCGACACCCGCGACATCGAGCCGATGGCCGATGGCCGGGTGATGGTGGCCGCCCCCGAGGGTGTGTACGAAGCCACCGCGGAGGGCCTGGTGCTGAGGCAGCGGTTGGCCTACCCGGCGACCGTGCTGATGGCCCGCGACGACGAACTCTGGGTCGGCAGCCGCGGCAGGGTTTATCGCATCGCCGGCGACACCACGGTGGTGATGCCGCTGCCCGAGGGCGACAGCGACACGGTGGTCACCCAGCTCAGGCAATCCCAGGGCCGGCTGTGGGCCGGCACCAGCGCCGGCCTGTTCTACCGACAGGGTGACGCCTGGCTTCGGCACGAGGGCGGCGAGCCGCTGTCCTCGTCGCCCATCGAATCCATGCTGGAGGACGCCGACGGCAACCTGTGGGTCGGCATGGTGCAGGACCTGGCGCGGCTGCAGGCAGGCCGTATCAAGGAGCTGGTGCAAAGCGCCGGCGCCGGCCCGTCGGTGCGGGCGATGTTCGAGGACCGTGAGGGCAACCTGTGGCTCGGCAGCCAGTGGGACGGCCTGACCCGGATGTGGAACGGATGGACCCGGCGCTACGGCCCGCGCGAGGGCCTGGACGACTCCACGCTGTGGTCGGTGGCGCGCGGGCCCGATGGCCGCATCTGGGCCGGCACCAACAGCGGCCTGAGCGTGCTGGAGGCTGGCCGCTTCCGCCAGGTGGTTGCAGGCGCCGACCTGCCCCATCCCAACGCCTACACCCTGCTTCCGGAAGACAACGCGGTGTGGATCGGAACCCGGCGCGGCGTGGCGTTACTGCGCGGCGACCGGCTGGAAACGCCCGACATCCTGGCGCCCATGCGCAGCGCCCAGATCAACGGCATGCTGCGCGACCGCGCCGGCGCGCTGTGGTTCGCCACCACCCAGGGGCTGTTCCGGCTGCGGCGCGACGACCTGACGCAGCTGGGCGTGGCCGAGGGATTGAGCGACCCGCGCACCCGCGTGCTGCTGGAAACCCGCGACGGCCGGCTGCTGGCAGGCACGCAGTCGGGTCTTTACGAGGTGTCGGGCGAACGGGTGGTGCCGATCGGCCTGGACAGCGGCCTTCGCGCCAACCTCGACATCACGGCCATCCACGAACTCGACGACGGCAAGCTGGTGGTCGGGGCATTGTCGGAGGAAATATTCCTGTTCGACGGCCAGCGCTGGACCACCTTCGGCCACGATTCGGGCATGCCCGTGAACTCGGCCTTCTTCATCACTCACGACCGCAGCGGCTACCTGTGGATAGCCGGCATCCGCGGCATCCACCGGGCACCGGTGGAGGACCTGCTGGCGGTGGCGCAGGGTCGCGCATCCACGGTGCGTGGGGAAATGCTGCTCAACGAGCGCGGCGACCGCCGGGGCGGCCAGAAGGGCTACTGCTGCAACGGCGCCGGCAACGCCAAGGGCTTCCAGTTCGACGAGGAGCTGTGGCTGCCCACGCGCGACGGCGTGGTGGTCATGTCCACCACCAACATCGTCAAGAACGCGGTGGCGCCGCGCACGCTGATCGAACGCATCCGGGTCGGCGACCAGTGGCGCGAAGCCAACCCCGGCGGCGACTGGCAGCTGCCGCCCGAAAACCGCGACCTGAGCTTCCAGTTCACCGTGCTGAGTTTCCAGGACCCCAACAGCGTCGAACTGCGCTATCGCCTGGTGGGTTACGACCAGGACTGGCGCAGCCTCGACGACCCCAGCCGCCGCGTCGTCAACTACACCAACCTGCCGCCAGGCGCGTACGTGTTCGAGGCGCTGGGATCCAACAACGCCGGGGCCTGGAGCACGGCGCCGGCGCAGTTGGGCTTCCGCATCCAGTCGCGCTTCCATGAAACGCCGCTGTTCTACCTGCTCCTGGCCGCGCTGCTGGGCAGCGTTCTGTACGCCGCCTACCGGCTGCAGCTCGCGGCGCACCGTCGCCAGCGGCTGGCGCTGGAACAACTGGTGGGCCAGCGCACCGAAGCGCTGGAAGTGGCCAACGTGCGGCTGGAGGAAGCCAGCCAGACCGACCCGCTCACCGGCCTGCGCAACCGCCGCTACCTGGCGACACAGATCCCGGCCGACATCGCCTTCTACGACCGCGAGTCGGTGCGCCGCGGCACCCCGGGCGAGGTGATGGTGTTCGCGCTGGTGGACATCGACCACTTCAAGGCCGTGAACGACCGGCACGGCCATGCCAGCGGCGACCGCGTGCTTCAGCAGTTCGCCCAGGTACTGGGCCAGCTGGTGCGCACCGGCGACTACGTGGCGCGTTGGGGCGGCGAGGAGTTCCTGATCGTGTTCCGGCCCATGCAGAACCGCAACATCCCGATCCTGGGCGAGCGCATCCGCGACGCGGTGGCGCGGCATCGCTTCGCCGTGGGCACCGAGGAGCCGCTGTCCCTGACCTGCTCGGTGGGCCTGGTGGAGTGCCCGCTGTTCCGCGACGCCCGTGGCAACCTGGGCTGGGAGCAAGTGGTCGAAATTGCCGACAAGGCGCTTTATCTGGTCAAGGAGCACGGGCGCAACGGCTGGGCCGCGTTCCGGCCGCGGGTGGGCAGCGACCTGCCCGAGCTCGTCCAGTCACTGGCGCAGGACCCGGCCAGGCAGGTCAGCCTGGGCCGGGTCCGGCTGCTGGCTTCGACCACGCTGTCCGACCTGCCGGCGCCACCGTCGCAAGCGCCGCGCCCCTAGTTCCGGCGCGAGCGTCGGCCTATGCTCGCCTCAATGCAAGCCACTGCCCGCCAACGGACGCTGATCTTTTTCCTGCTGGTGGCGCTTTATGCTGCGGGCGGCGCCTATTCGAGCTTCCTTTTGAATGGTCCGGGCGAAGTGGCGCTGTTCTGGCCGGCCTCGGGCGTAGCGCTGGCGGGCGTGGTGCGATTCGGCCTGCGCTGGGCCGTCTTCGTGCCCCTGGGCGGCCTGCTGTTGCACGGGCTTTTCGAACCGGTATCCCTCGCCTTCCTGCCCTACTCGCTGGCCAGCAACTACATCGGCGTATTGGCCGGAGGTTGGTTTGTGCTGCGGCAGCCGCGGCAGGCGCCGCTGACGGTGATGTTCGGGCTGCGCGCGCTGCTGGGCGGCGTGCTGATGGCGGCGGTGAGCGCCGGCATCGGCGTTTTCGGATTGCTGCAGGCCGGGCAGGTGGCGCTGGACGCAGCGCCCGCGGCCGGCATCCGCTGGTTCCTGGGCGACCTGCTGGGCGTGGCCAGCGTGGCGCCGGCCATGATGATCGCCCTGTGGCACAACGACCCCCGCATGCCCGGCGCCGACGGCGCCACCTACGCTCCTGAAGCCGAACACCTGCTCTGGAACGTGTCCCTCACGGCCAGCTTCCTGCTGATGGCGTGGGCAGGCAGCGGCGGCGGTCACTACGCGCTGGGCCTGGTGGCGCTGCCGCTGAGCGTGCTGGTCTGGAGCGCCATCCGCTTCCCGCCGCTGCACACCGCGGTAGCCATCGCCCTGACCATGCTGCTGATCACCGGCATGGCCGGCCTGGGCCTGGCCGGCTACCCGGCACCCGAAGCCACGCGCGACGGCCTGAACCTGCTGGCGTTCCTGATCGTGGTGGCGGTGCTGCCGATGATCCTCGCCTTCGCCATGCACCAGCAGCGCGTCACGGCCGCCACGCTGAGGCATCGCGCCAACATCGACCCGCTCACGGGGCTGGCCAACCGCAACGCCTTCGAAGAAAGGGTCCGCGCCGACCTGGCCAATCCCTCGGCCCCGCCCATGGCGCTGGCCTACCTGGACCTGGACCACTTCAAATTGATCAACGACACCGCAAGCCACGTGGCGGGCGACGCGGTCATCCGGGGCGTGGCCGGCATCATCGAGGCCCACCGGCACCGCGACGACCTGCTGGCGCGGACGGGCGGCGACGAATTCGCGCTGCTGCTGCGCAACTGCTCGCCCATGGTGGCCGAGGACCGCGCGCGCGCCCTGCTGCGCGCCATCGAAGGCTACCGCTGCGGCTGGGACGGCCAGATGCTGGCCAGCACGGCCAGCATCGGCCTGGTGGCCTTCCTGCCGGGCCAGGCCGAGTACGCGCAGCTGCTGTCGCAGGCGGACGCGGCCTGCTTCACCGCCAAGGAACAGGGCGGAAATCGCGTCTGCCAGGCCAGCCTGGACGGCGGTGAAATGCTGGACCGCACGTCGGCCATGCGCTGGGTGGTGCGCATCCGCGAAGCGCTGGAACACCACGCCATGGAACTGCACTGCCAGAGCATCGTCCCTCTGCGCGACAACGGTGATCGCGGCCGCCACTTCGAAGTATTGGTGCGCCTGCGCGATCCACGCAGCGGCCAGCTGATGATGCCGTCGGAGTTCATGCCGGCCGCGGAGCGCTTCAACCTGGTGACGCGCATCGACCGCGAAGTGATCGGCCTCACCCTGGCCTGGCTGGAGGCCAACCCGCAGGCGGCGGCGTCGGTGTCCACCTGCTGCATCAACCTCTCGGGCGACGCCCTGATCGACGAAGGCTTCATCGGTTTCGTCGCCGAGCGCCTGCGCCGCAGCAGCTTCCCGGGCGACCGCCTTTGCTTTGAAGTCACCGAAACCAGCGCCGTGCGCGACCTGGCGCGCGCGCAGCGCTTCATCACCGAGATGCGCGCCCTGGGCTGCCGCTTCGCCCTGGACGACTTCGGCACCGGGTTCTGTTCGTTCAACTACGTGCGCGCGCTGGACGTGGACTACTTCAAGATCGACGGCAGCTTCGTGCGCGACATGGATTCGTCGCCGCTGGCTGAAGCCGTGGTGCGTTCGATCAACGAGATCGCGCACGTGCTCGACAAGCGCAGCATCGCCGAACACACCGAGTCCGAACGCGATCGCCAGGCGCTGATCGCGCTGGGCGTCGACTATGCGCAGGGCTACGGCATCGACCGCCCCGTGCCCATCGCCGACTACTTCGCCAAACCCTTCCCGGGCCTGATGCCGTGAGCCGCGGGCGCTTGCTCGCGCTGCTGCTGGCCCTGTCCCCCGCCCTGGCGCACCCGCAATCCGGTAGACCCGTCGACCTGGTGATGGTGCGGCAGGGCCAGTCATGGGTGGCGTATGCCGACAACCGCCTCGGCGGCCCCGTGGAGGTGGAGCTCAGCGCCACCGAACTGACCGGCGTCATTACCGACGCCACGCTGCCGCTGCGCCACGTGCTGCCGGCACGCCAGCGCGTGGCCATGCTGCGCCTGACGGCCGAAGGCTCGGGGGGGCGCCATGCGCTGCAGCTCGACGCCACTCCCGGCGCGCCGGGCCAGGTGGCTCGCGACGTGGTGTATTCGCTGCCCGTGGACGAGTCGCGATTCGAGCTGGGCCAGGGTTTCCACGGCGGCTTCAGCCACCAGGACGAGGCCAACCGCTACGCCCTGGACCTGATCGTGGCCGAAGGCACCCCGGTGCTGGCCGCGCGCGACGGCGTGGTCATGCAGGCCATCTCGGGTTACCGCGAAGGCGGCGCCGACCGCGCGCTGGCCGCCCGCGCCAACCAGATCCGGATACTGCACGAAGACGGCAGCATGGCGCTGTATGCGCACCTGCAGGAAGCGGCGGTGTACGTGAACGCAGGGGACGAAGTGACGCTGGGCCAGATGATTGGCCGCACCGGCAACACCGGGTTTTCCAGCGGGCCGCACCTGCACTTTTCAGTGCAGGTGAACGGCGGCATGCGGCTGGTGTCCATTCCCTTCCGCATGATCGGGCCCGACGGCCTGCTGCCGCTGCAGCACTAGGCCGCCGACGGATCAGAAGGCGTAGCGCACCACGAACTGGTACACGCGGCCCGCCGACTCGGTTTCGACTTCGTACTCGTCGTAGTCGCGGTTGACCTGGTCGTCGAAGGTGCTGAACTTGTCGAACACTTCGTCCTTGGAGCTGTCCAGCAGGTTGGAACCGGTCAGGCGCAGGGTCCACTGCTCACCCAGCCGCTTCTCGACGAACACTTCCAGGTCGCCGCCGTAAGACGTCACGATCTCCTCGCCAACGATGCGGCCGAACGCTTCGCCCTGTTCGCGATAGCTGGCACCGAAGGACGCCGCCAGGGTCGGCAGCTGCTGGATGAAGCCGGCGTTGAAGACGTAGTCGGACTGGTCGTTGAACTTGCGCTTCCCGAACACATCCTCGATTTCGGAATCGAGCCACGAGTAGTTGAAGAACACGCCGGTATTGTCCAGCCCAAACGCCGACAGCGGCGTGGAAAGGTCCAGCTCGACGCCCCACACTTCGCCGTCGCCGGTGTTGCGCGGCTGCAGCACGAACGTACCCGGGCCCTCGTCGCCCTCCAGGCCGGTGTTGGCAATCTCGATCAGGTTGCTGATGTCGCGGTAGAAGGCGTTGACTCCCATCACGCCGCGGCTGCCCAGGCGCCGCTCCCAGCCCAGGTCCAGGCCCCAGGCGGTCTCGGGCTCGAGGTCGGGATTTCCCAGCAGGTCGTTGTCACCCAGTTCGGCCAGGATCAGCGCCGGCGATATCTGGTCGAAACCCGGCCGGCGCATGGTGCGCGCGACGGATGCGGTGATGCGGTTGGTTTCGTCCAAGTTCCAGCGCAGGTGCGCCGACGGCAGGAACGTCCCGTAGTCGTTGTCGGCCCTGGCATCGGCCGGCGCCACCGTGAGGTCGTTGATCTGCACGTCCGTCTGCTGGTAGCGCAGGCCCGCTTCCCACTCCATCGCGCCCGATTCGCCGCTGAGCTTGGCGAACGGTTCGATGCGGGTTTCCTCGATGGTGTTCAGGCCGCCGTCCACCGGCAGGAACGGCCCAAACGCGCCGGGCACGACCGGCGACGGCGCGGGCGCATTGGGGATGGTGATGCGATTGCGGTCGGCGGTGATCGACGTGTCGCGGTCCTTGCGGGTGGCCTCCACGCCAAACCGCAGCTCGGCGCGGCCCACGTCGCGAGTGTGGCGGATTTCGCCCGACAGCTCGCGGTCCTGGATGTCGACATACGTGCGGTCGCCCGTGAAGCGGTCGGCTTCCGGGAAGGGGTTGGCGTCGCGCAGGTACTCGAACTCGTCCTCGGTCTCGTACTGCTCGTCGTCGATGCCGGCATAGCCCAGGCGCACGCGCGTCTCACCGCCTGCGCCCTGCCACTCGTACTGTGCGCCAAGCTGGTAGTTGTCGGTGCGGATGTCGAGGTCGTTGACGTTCGTGCTGATGAGGTTGGACTCGTTCTCGATGCCGCTTCGGTACTCCAGCGAAGCTTCGTCCTGAAGGCGGTCGGTGCGCACGTAGAAAGCGTTGAAGCCGAGGCTGCCCGGGCCGACGTCGGCGGTGTAGTCGAGGTTGAGCGAGTAGTCGTCGCCGCTGCGGGTATCGGTCTGCAGTTCGGTGTTGTCCAGGGTGCCGCCCGGCTCGTCGAAGCGCTGGCTGAACTTGATCTTGGGATTGCGGCGACCCTGGGTGCTGGCACCCACCAGCAGCTGCCCGCCCAGGGCCTGGCCGCCCCAGACCACGCCCAGCGTCGGCTCGATTTCGTCGTCCGGGTAAAGCGCGGCGCCAGCCCGGATGTAGCCACCGTCCAGCGAATAGCCGTCGCGCAGCACGATGTTGAGCGCGCCGGCGATGGCATCACCGCTACGGTCGGCCGAGGACGAACGAACGATCTCGATGCGGTCCACCAGCTCGGCCGGGATACGGTCCACGAAGAACGAGCGATCGAAACCGGCACCCGGCACGCGGTTGCCGTTGATCAATATCTGGGTGTAGCCCGGGTCCAGGCCGCGCAGGCGCACGCCGTCGTATTCCAGCACGTCGGAAAGAAAAGCCACGCTGGGGACGCGCTTGAGCATGTCGCCGACGGTGACGGGCTCGAAGGCCTGGAAGAACTCCAGATCGTAGACCAGGGTGGCGGGGTCTTCGGTGCGGTCGCGGTAGATGATCTCGCCGCGCACCTCCAGGGCATCCAGCTGGGCGGTGGAGCCGTCGGGTGTGGTGGGCGCC
>NZ_JAIBFH010000028.1 GCF_019459675.1 Arenimonas sp. | reverse complement strand
CCCCCCCACCACGGCGATGAAGTCGCCGGTGAGCTGGCCGGCCTTGAACGCGCCCAGCATTTCATCCTGCGAAGCGAAGATGCGCGCGGGCGCTTCGATGCGCCGGTGCTCGTGCTTCACCGCCGACACCTTGACGATGGCGCGCCCCAGGTTGCCCGTGAGGCAGCGCAGCCCGCCCTCGGCATCGAACGGATCCGACAGCGGGCGCAGCACGGTGGCGTCGCCGCTGTGCGTGGGCGGGTCGCGCCACTTCAGCGCACCGTCGTCCAGCCACGGCTCGCGCGCCTGGGCGCGCAGGTCGCCGCCGCCAACGCAGGTGATGTCGGGATGCAGCAGGCCGCCGTCGATCAGCTCGCGGATGACGAAGGGCAGGCCGCCGGCCGCGGCGAAGTGGTTCACGTCGGCCTGGCCGTTCGGGTACACGCGCGCCAGCGGGGGCGGGGCGCGCGACAGCTCGTCCAGGTCGTCCCAGGTGACGTGCAGCCCGGCGGCGCGCGCCACGGCCACCAGATGGATGGCGTGGTTGGTGGATCCGCCGGTGGCCGCCAGGCCCACCATGGCATTGACGATGGCCTTCTCGTCCAGCGTGCGGCCGATGGGCCGGTAGTCGTCCCCTTGGCCGGTGATCGCGCAGGCGCGCTCGGTGGCGGCCACGGTGAGCGCGTCGCGCAGCGGCGTGTTGGGCGTGACGAAGGACGTGCCCGGCAGCTGCAGCCCCATCATTTCCAGCAGCATCTGGTTGGAGTTGGCGGTGCCGTAGAAGGTGCAGGTGCCGGCCGAATGGTAGGACGCGGCCTCGGCGGCCAGCAGTTCCTCGCGGCTGGCCTTGCCTTCGGCGTGGGCCTGGCGAACGCGCGCCTTTTCCACATTGGGCAGGCCCGACGGCATCGGTCCCGCGGGCACGAACACCGCCGGCAGGTGGCCGAACGACAGCGCGCCGATCAGCAGGCCGGGCACGATCTTGTCGCACACGCCCAGCAGCAGGGTGGCGTCGAACATCTCGTGCGACAGCGACACCGCCGTGGCCATCGCGATCACGTCGCGCGAGTGCAGCGAAAGCTCCATGCCAGGCCGACCCTGCGTGACGCCGTCGCACATCGCCGGCACGCCGCCGGCCACCTGGGCGCTGCCGCCGGCGTTGCGCGCGGCCATCTTGATCAGCTCGGGGTAGAAACGGAACGGCTGGTGCGCCGACAGCATGTCGTTGTACGACGTCACGATGGCCAGGTTGGGGGCGTGCGTGGCGCGCAGCCGCGGCTTGTCGTCTTCGGCGGCGGCGAAGCCGTGCGCCAGGTTGCCGCAGCTCAGGCGGCCGCGCGCCGGGCTGGTTTCGCGCGCGGCTTCGATGCGCGCCAGGTAGGCCGCGCGGGGGCCGGCGCTGCGCTGGCGAATACGCTCGGTCACGGTTTTGACAACAGGATGCAGGGACATTCAGGGGCTCCAGTGGATCTCGACCGGCGGGCCGGGCGCGTGCAGCAGGGCGGACACCGGCCAACGCGCAGCATCCGGTGTGCGCTGCACCTGTTCAAGCAGGGCACGCTTGTTCTCGCCGCTTACCAGCAGCAGGCGACGGCGGCTGCGCAGCAGGCGCGTCAGCGTCAGGCTGATGCGGGGGTGCGGAGCGTCGGCGGGGGGCGGCGTGGGGCGGCCGATCACCGCGTCGTCGGCGCTGGCCAGGGCGACGGCCAGGCCCGGGTCGGACGGGAACAGCGACGCGATGTGGCCGTCTTCGCCCATGCCCAGCAGCACCAGGTCGAAGTCGCCGGGCATCGCGGCCAGGGAATGCAGCGCGGTGTCGAGCGACGGCGCGGGGCCAGGCGCCAGCGGCACCAGCGGCCGCCACGTGGGGCCGCCTTCGTACGGAAAGCAGGCCTGCAGGCGGGCCAGGTTGGCGTCGGCGTGCGCGGGCGGCACCCAGCGTTCATCGGTGGGCGTGATGGCGACGCGCGCATCCACGACGCCGCGCTGCGCCCACGCCCGCAGCGCGGGCAGGGGCGTGCGGCCGCCCGCTATCGCCAGCTGGGCCCGACCGCGCGCCAAAAGCGCTGCGGCGGTGGCGGCCTGCAGCGCTTGCGCGCAGGCCTCGGCCAGGGCTTGGGGGTCGGCGTGCTGGTGGGTGGTCCAGGGCATGCGCGGCGGCCTCAGTCGCGCCAGCTGTGGCCGTGGCGCTCGGTCAGCGACACGGCGCTGCTGGGTCCCCACGTGCCGGCCGGGTAGGGGCGCGGCCCCTGGCCCTGCTCGCGCCACGCGCCCAGGATGCCGTCCACCCACTGCCACGCCGCTTCGGTTTCGTCGCGGCGCACGAACAGCGTGCCGTTGCCTTCCAGCGCGTCCAGGTACAGGCGTTCGTAAGCGGTGCGGCGTCGCTCGGCGCCGAAGGCATCGTGCAGGTCCAGGTCCAGCGCCACCTGCGCCAGCTTCAGCCCGTCGCGGTCCAGGCCGGGTTTCTTGGTCATCAGCTCGAGCGAGATGCGCTCCTCGGGCTGCAGGCGGATCACCAGCGCATTGGGCTCGGCGCGGCTGTGGGCGCCGAAGATCGAATGCGGCACGGCGCGGAACTGCAGGTAGATCTCGGTGCTGCGCGCGGCCATGCGCTTGCCGGTGCGCAGGTAGAAGGGCACGCCCGACCAGCGCCAGTTGTCCACGTGCGCGCGCAGGGCGACGAAGGTTTCGGTGTTCGAGGCGCGGCCCAGCTCGTCGCGGTAGCCGGGTACGGCCTGGCCGCCGATGGCCCCGGCCGTGTACTGGCCGGCCACGCTGTGGCTGGCCGCGTCGGCGCCGGTGATCGGACGCAGCGAGCGCAGCACCTTGATCTTTTCGTTGCGCACGGCGCTGGGATCGAACTGCGACGGGGGCTCCATCGCCGTCAGGCACAGCAGCTGCAGCAGGTGGTTCTGCAGCATGTCGCGCATGGCGCCGGAATGATCGTAATAGTCGCCGCGGCCCTCCACGCCCACCGTCTCGGCCACGGTGATCTGCACCTGGGCGATGTGGCGCGCGTTCCACAGTGGCTCGAACAGGGCGTTGCCGAAGCGCAGGGCCAGGAGGTTCTGTACGCCTTCCTTGCCCAGGTAATGGTCGACGCGGAACACGCGGTCCTCGTCGAACACCCGGGCCACGCCGTCGTTGATGGCGCAGGCGCTGGCCAGGTCGTGGCCGATGGGCTTTTCCAGCAGCACGCGGCTGTCGCTGCCGCCCAGGCCGTGCTGGCCGAGCGCTTCGCAGATCGGGCCATAGAGTTTCGGTGCGGTGGACAGGTGGAACAGCACGTCGCCGCGCTTGAGCTGCTTCACCCGCGCGGCCAGGGCGGCCATGGCCTCCGGGGAGCCGCTGTCGGCAGACTGGTAGTGCATGCGTTCGAGCAGGGCGCGCAGCTGGCCGGGCTCGGCCTTGCCGTCGCACTGGGACTGGATGGCGCGGGCGGCCAGGTCGCGGAAGCCGTCGTCGTCGTGCTCGGCCCGGGAGGTGGCCAGGATTCGCAGCTCCGCCGGCAGCAGGCCGTCGCGCTGCAGGTCGTACAGGGACGGCAACAGCATGCGCTGGGCCAGGTCGCCGGTGGCGCCGAAAAGAACCAGCAGCGAGGCCGGGGGCTTGGTCATGGGGGGTGTTCCGTGAAGGTCGACCCAAGCATACGCCGCGGCCGGCCCTGAGCCGGCCATGCATACGATTTCACATGGCATGCCGCACACTCATCTCCGATGCAGACACGCGAGGGTGCGCGGGCGCTTAGCGCCGGTTCATACGCCGCCGCCGCCGCGTGCTAGCGTCATCGAGCAACTTCCTGGAGATGTGTGATGAGAACCCCCGTCGCTGCCACCCGCCTCGCCCTGCTGTTGTTGGTCGTCCTGCTGGCCGGCTGTGCCACTGGCCCGCGCATCACCACCGACACTGATCCGTCGGCCGACTTCAGCAGGTACAGCAGCTTCGCCTTCTTCGAGCCGCTGGCCGTTGAAGACAAGGGCTACGCCACCCCCGCCAGCCAGCGCATGAAGTCCGCCGCCCGTCGCGAGATGGAAGCCCGCGGCTATGTCTACGACGAGGCCCGGCCCGACCTGCTGGTGAACATCAACGCCTACATCAACGAGCGCCAGGACGTGATCAGCACGCCGCAGCTGCAGCAGCGCCTGTATTACGACTACCGTTTCCGCGGTTACGTGTCGTCGTCGTACTGGGTGAACCGCACCGACGTCTACAACTACGCCGAAGGCACCCTCAACGTGGACCTGGTGGACGCCCGTGAAAAGCAGCTGGTCTGGGAAGGCGTGGCCGTGGGCCGCATGGCCAACACCAAGCCCTCCGAGCGCGACGCCCGCGTCAACCAGGCCATCGGCGAGATCTTCGCCCAATACCCCCACCGCGCCGGCCCCCGCTGACCGCGGAACGGGGTCAGGTCAGCTTCCCCGTGAAGGCAAAAAGCCACCCGAAAGGGTGGCTTTTCGCTGGGCGGCCGTGATGCAGCTCAGAAGTTGAGCTTCTCGGGGCTCGCCTCGAACCGCTGCACGGAGTCCAGGATTTCTCGGCGGGCCGATTCGGCGCCTTCCCAGCCGTCAAGCTTCACCCACTTGCCCTTTTCCAGGTCCTTGTAGTGTTCGAAGAAGTGGCCGATGCGCTCCAGCCAGTGCGGGCTGACCTGGGCGATGTCGTGGATGTGCGAGTAGCCGCCGAACACCTTGTCGATCGGCACGGCCAGCAGCTTGGTGTCTTCGCCGGCTTCGTCCTTCATCTTGAGCATGCCCACCGGGCGGCAGCGGATCACGGCGCCGGGGATCAGGGGCAGGGGCAGGATGACCAGCACGTCCACCGGGTCGCCGTCGCCGCACAGGGTGTGGGGCACGTAGCCGTAGTTGCACGGGTAGCGCATGGGCGTGGACAGGATGCGGTCGACGAAGATGGCGCCGGTTTCCTTGTCCACCTCGTACTTGACGGGCTCGGCGTCCTTGGGAATTTCGATGACAACGTTGATTTCGTTCGGCACGTCGCGGCCGGTGGGGACCAGGTCAAGGCCCATGGCAATACTCCTGTGCAGCCCGGGGGAGGGCGTCCATGTGGGGGCTGAAGGATACGGGAAAGGGCTGGAGCCCGCACTCCAGCGGGGTTTGCACACGACTTATGGCAGGTCTAGGCAGGGGCCGGCCCAGCCCCCAGAATAGGCCCGTCGTCCATCGGAAACCCCCGCCATGGCAGCTGCGCCGCTTCTTGAACCCAAAGCCCTGGAACTGCTGCGCATGCTCGACCGCGACCAGCCGGGATCGTTCAGCCAGTTCGTGCGCATGTTCGTGCACGAGGCGCCGGACCTGGTGCGAAAGATGGAAGAAGCCCAGCAGACCGGCGACCTGGAGGAGCTGGGCAAATCGGCCCACTACCTGCGCTCGGCCGCACTGGCCATGGGCGCCAGCCAGCTGGTGGAGGTCTGCCACGGCCTGGAACACCACGACATCACCGACCTGCACGGCCAGGAAATGGCCGACCGTTTCAACCAGCTGCGCCGCGCGGTGCGCAACGCGCTGATCCTGCTGCTGCAGGAAGTTCCGCAGATCTGAACCCGCAGTATCTAATCGCGCAGCTCGGCCACCTGGCAATGCTGGGTGATGCGTTCCAGCACTGCGTCCGCGGCGGCCTGCGTGGACACCGACTGTCCCGGCGCCGCCAGGTCGGCCGTCAGCACGCCGGCATCCAGCGCCGCCGACACCGCCAGTTCGATCTCCAGCGCCTCGGCTTCCAGCCCCAGTGAGTGCCGCAGCAGCAGCGCGGCGCTGAGGATGGTGGCGTAGGGGTTGGCGATGCCGCGCCCGGCGATGTCGGGCGCCGAGCCGTGGATGGGTTCGTACAGGCCGCGCGGGCCGTCCCCCAGCGACGCCGAGGGCAGCAGGCCCAGCGAGCCGGCCAGCAAGGAGGCTTCGTCGGTCAGGATGTCGCCGAACAGGTTTTCGGTCACCACCACGTCGAAGTCGCGCGGGCGGGAGATCAGGTACATGGCCATCGAATCGACCAGGTGATGTTCCAGCGCCACGTCGGGGAATTCGTCGCGGCCGAGGCGAATCGCGGTTTCGCGCCACAGCCGGGACGTTTCCAGCACGTTGGCCTTGTCCACCGACGCCAGCCTGCCGCGCCGCGCGCGGGCGAAGCCGAAGCCGCGGCGCAGCCCGCGCTCGATCTCGTGCACGGTGTATTCGCACAGGTCGCTGGCGCGGTCGGCCTGGCGTTTCTTTTCGCCGAAGTACAGGCCGCCGGTGAGCTCGCGCACCACCAGCAGGTCCACGCCGGCCAGCAAGTGCGGCTTCACCGGCGACGCGCCCATGGCCACGGGGTGCGGGCGCACGGGGCGCAGGTTGGCGTACAGGCCCAACTCCTGGCGCAGGGCCAGCAGGCCCTGTTCGGGGCGCACTTTCGCCGACGGGTCGGACCACTTCGGGCCGCCGACGGCGCCCAGCAGGATGGCGTCGGCGCGGCGGCAGGCGTCCAGCGTGGCGGCGGGCAGCGGTTCGCCGGTGGCATCGATGGCTGCTCCGCCCATCAGGTGCGTGCTGAAGCGGAAGGCGTGGCCGTGCTTGCGGCCGATGGCCTTGAGCACGGCCACCGCGGCGGCGGTGACTTCGGGCCCGATGCCGTCGCCGGGCAGTACCGCGATTTCAAACGACATGTGAGGTCTCCCGGTGCGTGGTTTCGTAGCGTTGGATGTCGGCGTCGCGCGCCAGCAGGTAGCCCAGTTCGTCCACGCCTTCGAGCAGGCAGGTGCGGGCGAAGGCGTCCAGCGCGAAGGCGTGGCGCTGGCCATCGGGCGTGCGCAGTTCGCCGGCGGCGATGTCGATCTCGAGTTCGTCGTCTGGCCGCTGCATCAGCGCCTGCACCACGGCCTCGTCCAGCACCACGGGCACCAGGCCGTTCTTGAGCGCGTTGGCGCGGAAGATGTCGGCCACCTGGCTGCTGACCACGGCGCGCAGGCCGGCGTCGGTGAGCGCCCAGGGCGCGTGTTCGCGCGAGCTGCCGCAGCCGAAGTTGCGGCCGGCCAGCAGGATGCTGCGGCCCGCGTTCTGCGGACGGTTCAGCGCGAACTCCGGGTCCACGCTGCCGTCGCTGCGCACGCGCCAATCGGCGAACGCGTGCTGGCCCAGGCCGCTGCGCGTGGTGGTGGACAGGAAGCGCGCGGGGATGATGCGGTCGGTGTCGATGTTGGCCTGCGCCAGCACCACCGCGCGGGAACGAATCACGTTCATGACGGCGTTCATGCGGCCTCCGTGGCGGCGAGGCTGCGGGCGTCGGCCACCACGCCGGCCACGGCCGATGCGGCGGCGGTGAGCGGCGAGGCCAGCAGCGTGCGTGCGCCCGGGCCCTGGCGGCCTTCGAAGTTGCGGTTGCTGGTGCTGACGGCCAGCTGGCCGGGCGCGACCATGTCGCCGTTCATGGCGATGCACATCGAACACCCGGGCTCGCGCCACTCGGCGCCGGCGGCGCGCACGATGCGGTCAATGCCCTCGGCTTCGGCCTCGCGCTTCACCTTCTCCGAGCCCGGCACCACCAGCATGCGCACGCGCGGGTGCACGCGGCGCCCGGCCAGCACGCTGGCCACGTCGCGCAGGTCCGACAGCCGGCCGTTGGTGCACGAGCCCACGAACACCACGTCCACCGGCGTGCCGGCAATGGCGGCGCCGGCCTGCAGGCCCATGTAGGCCTGGGCCTGGGCCTCGGCGGCGTCGGCGGGTTCGGGCACGCGCTGGTCCACGCCGATGGCGGTGCCCGGGTGCGTGCCCCAGGTGACGGCGGGCGCGATGCGGCGTGCGTCCACGTGCACTTCCTGGTCGAAGGCGGCGCCTTCGTCGGTGGCCAGCGCGCGCCAGCGCTTCACGGCGGCGTCGAAAGCGCGGCCCTGCGGCGCGCGCGGCGTGCGCGACAGCCATTCGAAGGTGACGTCGTCGGGCGCCACCAGGCCGGCGCGGGCACCGGCTTCGATGGCCATGTTGCACAGGGTCATGCGCGCCTCCATGGACATCGCGCGCACGGTGCTGCCGCGGAACTCGATCACGTGGCCGGTGCCGCCGTTCACGCCGATGCGGCCGATGACGTGCAGCACCACGTCTTTCGCGCCGACGCCTTCGCCCAGCGGGCCGTCGATGGTGATGGCCAGGGTTTTGGGCTTGCGCTGCAGCAGGCACTGCGTGGCCAGCACGTGGCCCACTTCGCTGCTGCCGATGCCGAACGCCAGGGCGCCGAAGGCTCCGTGCGTGCTGGTGTGGCTGTCGCCGCAGACGATGCTCATGCCCGGCTGGGTGAGGCCCAGCTCGGGCGCGATCACGTGCACGATGCCGCGATCGGCCGAGCCCAGGTCGAAGATCTCGATGCCGTGCGCCTGGCAGTTGTCGCGCAGCCGTTCAACTTGCGCCTTGGCTTCGGGCTTGTGGTACGGCAGTTCACCGTGGGCGTCGGCCGGCAGCGTGGGCGTGGAGTGGTCCAGCGTGGCCTTGGTCAGGTCCGGGCGGCGCGGCGCGATGTCGCGCGCGGCCAGCTCGGTGAAGCCCTGCGGCGAGGTCACTTCGTGGATCAGGTGCAGGTCGATGTAGAAAACGGCGGGTGCGGCGGTGGTTTCGGGCACCACCACGTGGGCATCCCAGAGTTTGTCGAACAGGGTGCGGGGCGTTGTCATGGTGGGCTCAGGCGGTGGCAGCGAGGGAGGAAGACGCGGTTTCGCGCTGGCGCAGCACGCGGTTGGCAACGTCCAGCCAAGCCAGGGCGCTGGCTTCGATGATGTCGCGGCTGGTGCCCAGGCCTGCATGCTCAATGCCGTCGCAGCGCACGCTCAGGTTGGCTTCGCCGCGGGCGTCGGCGCCGATGCCGATGCTGTGCACCTGGTAGCTCTCGAGCTGCATCGGCACGCCGGTGGCGCGGGTCATGGCTTCGAACAGCGCGGCCACCGGGCCGTCGCCTTCGGCGATCTCGGTGACCAGGTGGCCTTCGGGGTCGGACAGTTCGACGTGGGCGCGGGCGCGCTTGCCGCTGTCGCTCACCGACAGCGCGGACAGCCGGTAGCCGCGGCCTTCAACGGCGGCGTCGCCCATTACCAGCGTCTGCAGGTCGGCGTCGCGCACCAGGCGCTGGTGGTCGCACAGCTTCTTGAAGCGGGAGAACAACTGTTCGAACTCGAAGTCCTCCAGCGGCAGGCCCAGGGCGCGCAGGCGGTCGCTGACCGCGTGGCGGCCGCTGTGGCGGCCCAGCACCATCTGCGACGCCGGCCAGCCCACGTCTTCGGGCCGCATGATTTCGTAGGTGTTCCGGTTGCGCAGCATGCCGTGCTGGTGGATGCCGGCTTCGTGCGCGAACGCATTGGCGCCCACCACCGCCTTGTTGCGCTGCACGGACATGCCGGTCAGGCGCGACAGCAGCCGCGATGCCTGCAGCAGCGCACGGCTGTCGATGCCGGTGGTGGCGCCGTAGTGGGCGCCGCGAACGCGCAGGGCCATCACCAGCTCTTCCAGCGCGGCGTTGCCGGCGCGCTCGCCGATGCCGTTGATGGTGCATTCCACCTGCCGCGCGCCGCCTTCGATGGCGGCCAGCGAGTTGGCCACGGCCAGGCCCAGGTCGTCGTGGCAGTGGGCGCTGAAGATGGCCTGGTCGGCGCCCGGCGTGTGGGCGATCAGGCGCTGGAACAGGCCGCGGATTTCCTCGGGCGTGGTGTAGCCCACGGTGTCGGGCACGTTGATGGTGCGCGCGCCGGCAGCGATGGCGGCGCCGAAGATCTCCACCAGGAAGTCTTCTTCGGTGCGCAGCGCGTCTTCGGCCGAGAACTCCACGTCGTCCACGTAGCGCTTGGCCAGGCGCACGCCTTCCACGGCGCGTTCGAGCACCTGTTCGCGGCTCAGGCCCAGCTTGTGTTCGCGGTGCAGCGGGCTGGTGGAGATGAACACGTGGATACGCGGCTTGCGGGCGTGTTCGAGCGCCTTGGCGGCGGCCTCGACGTCGCCCGGCGTGCAGCGCGACAGGGCGCACAGGCGCACGTCGCGGATCTCGGCGGAGATCATCGCGGTGGCCTCCATGTCGCTGACCGAGCTGGCGGGGAAGCCGGTTTCGATCACGTCCACGCCCAGGTCGGCCAGCGCGCGCGCCATCACGAGCTTCTGCGCCGGGCGCAGGCTGCAGCCGGGCGACTGTTCGCCGTCGCGCAGGGTGGTGTCGAAGATGCGGATGCGGTCGGTGGTCATGGGGCGAACTCCTGTTCCAATACTTTCGGGGCGTTTTGCACGGGGCGGACGAGGACGGGGGTCACGGTTCGTAGCGGTCGCGATTCGGCCCGGCGCCGCGGCTTGCGCGGTGCGCGCGGGCGCACGTCCGACAGCAGGCCGGCCAGCACCGTGGCGTCGATGTTGCCGCCCGACACCACGGCGCATTTGTTCTTGCCCGACACCCGGCGGCCAGCGGCCAGGGCCAGGGCGCCCGCGCCTTCGGCGATGACGTGCTCTTCCAGCGCCAGCCGCACCAGGGTTTCGCGCAGCTCGGCTTCGCGCACGATCACCAGGTCGTCCAGCAGCGTGGCCAGCAGGCGGCGGGTGATCTGCCCCGGGTGCCGCACGCGCACGCCGTCGGCCAGGGTGGCCCCGGGCACGGGCGCGCTGTCGTCGCCGCGCAGGACGCGGGCCATGTTGTCGGCGCCCTCGGGCTGGGCGCCAACGATGCGCACGCCCTGCGATTTCAAAGCCAGCGCCACGCCGGTGGCCAGGCCGCCGCCGCCGATGGGCACGATCACCACGTCGGGCGCGTGCGCGGCCAGCTCCAGTCCGACGGTGCCTTGCCCGGCGATCACGTCGGGATCGTCGAAGGCGGACAGGAAGCGGTAGCCGTGCTGCGCGGCCAGCTCAATGGCGAACGCGCGCGCTTCGTCGAAGCTGTTGCCGTGCATGCGCACGGTGGCGCCCCAGTGGGCCACGCCAGCCACTTTGGTTTCCGGCGCGCCGACGGGCATCACGGTGATGGCCTGCATGCCCAGGCGATGCGCGGCCCAGGCCAGGCCCTGGGCGTGGTTGCCGGCCGACGCGGCGATGACGGGACGGCGGTCGCCGCGCTCGCGCGCCACCAGCAGGGCGTTCAGGGCGCCGCGCACTTTGTACGAGCCGGTGCGCTGCAGGTTTTCCAGCTTCAGCCAGGTGCCGAAGCGCTCGGCGTAGTGCAGCGGCGTGGCCGGCAGGTAGCGGCGCAGGCGGGCGTGCGCGGCCAGCACGTCGGCGACGCCAACGTCGTCCTCCGGCGGCGGCGCGCGCTCAGCCATTTACCGCAGTCAACCAATGGGCGTGGGCCGGCGAACCGCCGCGCACGATGCGCAGGTAGCGCGTGCGCAGTTCATTGGCCACCGGCGAGGCGCCGTAGTCGCGGTTGTCCAGGGCCGCCACCGGCAGCAGTTCGGCCGAGGTGCCGGTGACGAACACTTCGTCGGCGTCCAGCAATTCTTCCAGCGTGACCGGGCGCGAATCCGCGCCGGCCAGGGCCACCACCGTGTCGCGAGTGATGCCGGGCAGGGCGTCGGGATGCTCCACGGCGGTGACCTTGCCGTCCTTCACCAGGAAGACGTTCACGCCCGTGCACTCGACCACGAACCCGGCGTCGTCGATGAACAGCGCATCGTCGAAGCCGCGGCTGCCGGCTTCACGTTTGGCCAGGATGGAGTTCACGTAGGCACCGCTGAGCTTGAGCGGCGGCATCGCCTCGGCGCGGTTGCGGCGGAACGGGGACACCGTCAGGCGCACGGGCTTTTCGCCCAGGTGCGGCGCCCACGGCATGGACGCGATCATGAGGTGCTTGGTGAGCGGCGCCACGTCCAGGCCCAGCGAGCCGGTGCCGTACCACATCAGCGGGCGGATATAGGCGTCGCGGTGCTGGTTGGAGCGCAGTACGGCGATCACCGCCGCGGCCGCTTCATTGACGTCGAACTCTGCGCCGAACGCCGCCGCGCCCTTGCGCATGCGCTCAAGGTGCTCGGGCAGGCGGAACACGGCCGCGCCGTCGGGCGTGGCGTAGCTGCGGATGCCCTCGAACACCGCCGTGCCGTAGTGCATGGCGTGGGTGGTGAGCGGGGCGCTCATCTGGTCCTGGCGGCCAATGCGGCCGTCGAACCACAGGTTCAGGGACATGGGGCGATCTCCACGGAAAGGCAGTCGTGCAGCTGTTCGATCTGGCGCTGCAGGGATTCGGGCGGACGTTGGCCGCGCACGGTCATCTGCAGCGTCCAGTCGCCGCCGTCGGGGGGCTGTTCGCCGCTGATGGCCAGCGGCGTGAAGCCACGACGCTCGGCCGTGCCGAGCACGCGCAGCAGCACGCCTTCGGCCGGACGCAGCACCAGGTCAAGCCGGTATCGCATGGGCGGGCTCCGGCAAGGGCGCGCTGGCGACCGGGGCCGGCTCGGCGTCCAGCATGGTGGCGTTGCTCTGGTTGGGCGGCACCAGGGGCCAGACGTTGGTGCGGGCATCAATGGACACGTGCAGGAAGGCGGGGCCGGGCGTCGCCATCAGCGCGTGCAGCGCGTCCTCGACGTCTTCGCGCTTGTCCAGGTGCAGTGCCGGGATTCCGAACACGCGGGCCAGCGCGGCGAAGTCGGGGTTGTCGCTCAGGTCCACTTCGCTGAAGTTCTTCTCGAAGAACAGCTCCTGCCACTGCCGAACCATGCCCAGGGCCTGGTTGTCGAGCAGCACCATCTTGATCGGCAGCCTGCAGCGGGCCACGGTGGCCAGCTCCTGCAGGTTCATCATGAAGCTGCCGTCGCCGCTGACCAGCACCACGGTGCGGTTGGGGCAGGCGAACTGCGCGCCGATGGCGGCCGGCAGGCCGAAGCCCATGGTGCCCAGCGCGCCGCTGGTCAGGTGGTTGCGCGGATGGTTGAACTTCCAGTGCTGGGCCACCCACATCTGGTGCTGGCCGACGTCGCAGGCGACGATCGCGTCGCGCGGCGCGATCTCCGACAGGCGTCGCAGCAGCGCCGGCGCGAACACGTCGCGGCCGGGCGCGTCGTAGCGTGCGGCGTGCTGCTCGCGCTGGGCCAGGCAGTGGTTCAGCCACGGGGCGCAGTCGGGCTGTACGCCGGT
>NZ_JAIBFH010000023.1 GCF_019459675.1 Arenimonas sp. | reverse complement strand
CACCGACGCGGCGCTGCGCCAGCGCCTGTCGCTGGCCGCCCCCGGCTGGGGCGCCACGCTGACGCAAACCGACACCACCCAGGATGCGCTGACCCGCCTGCGGACCTCCGTCAGCCGCGGCGCCGGCTGGACCTTCGACCTGCTGCTGGTGGACCTGACCAGCGTGCGCAGCACCGCCATCGCTCTGCACCGCAACCTGCGCCGCATGCCCGAGCTCGAGGACCTGCGCGTGGCCTACCTGCAGGGCGACGAACCCATTGCCAACGAACTGGTGCAGGGCCCGTATGCCCTGCTGCTGTCGCGCATGATCGGCAACACCGAGCTGCGCAGCGGGCTGAGCAAATTCCTGTCGGGGCCGGTGGCCGCCAAGCAGGACGACCCGGAACCCATCGCACAGGAGCGCACCTTGATACCCGAAGCAACCGACGGCGGCGAACCGCGCGTGGGGCGCCTGCGCGGCCGCGTGCTGCTGGTGGAAGACAATCCCGTGAACCTGATGGTGGCCCAGCGCCTGGTGGGCATGCTGGGCCTGCACTGCGAAACCGCCGACAACGGCGAAAAGGCCCTCGAGCGCATGTACGCCGGCAACCTGGACGTGGTGCTGATGGACTGCCAGATGCCGGTGAAGGACGGCTACACCGCGTCATTGGAATGGCGCCAGCATGAAAGCGCCACCGGGCTGGCGCGCCTGCCCATCATTGCCATGACCGCCAACGCCATGGCCGGCGACCGCCAGAAGTGCCTGGACGCCGGCATGGACGATTACCTGTCCAAGCCCGTGGACCGCCGCCTGCTGGAAGCCACCATCGCGCGCTGGCTGCAGAGCCACCCGCAGCCCGTTTTGCCCACTGCCGCCGACACTGCGCCCGCGCCCGCGCCAGCTGCCGCACCGGCGCGCGCTGCGGCCCCGGCCCCGGCACCTGCGCCCGCCCCGGCGGCGCAGGCTCCGCGTCCGGCGCCGCCGGTGCTGCCGCCGCGTCCCGCTTTCCCCGACATGCAGCCGCGCCCGATCGTGCCTTTCCCGCCGCGCGCGCCTGCGGCAACACCGGGCCTGGCCACCGGCATCCCGCCGGCGCGGCCCATGGTGCCGTCGGCGCCCGCGCGGCCGGGCGCACCCGACAGCGCCCAGGTCCGGCCGGACGCCCCGGCACCGCCGCCCGGGCTGGCCCCCGGC
>NZ_JAIBFH010000022.1 GCF_019459675.1 Arenimonas sp. | reverse complement strand
GGTCCATTTCCTCGGGCTTGGAGTCGATTTCCATGCGGATGCGCGACGCCGCCTCGTCCATCAGGTCGATGGCCTTGTCGGGCAGCTGGCGGTCGGCGATGTAGCGATGGCTCAGCGTGGCCGCGGCCACGATGGCCGGGTCGGTGATTTCCACGCCGTGGTGCACCGCGTAGCGCTCCTTCAGGCCGCGCAGGATGGCGATGGTGTCTTCCACCGACGGCTCGCCCACGAACACCTTCTGGAACCGGCGCTCCAGCGCGGCGTCCTTTTCCACGTACTTGCGGTACTCGTCCAGCGTGGTGGCGCCGATGCAATGCAGCTCGCCGCGGGCGAGCGCGGGCTTGAGCATGTTGCCGGCGTCCATCGAGCCCTCGGCCTTGCCGGCGCCCACCATGGTGTGCAGCTCGTCGATGAACAGGATCACCTGCCCTTCCTGCTTGGACAGGTCGCTGAGCACGGCCTTGAGCCGCTCCTCGAACTCACCGCGGAACTTGGCGCCGGCGATCAGCGCGCCCATGTCCAGCGACAGCACGCGGCGGTTGCGCAGGCCTTCGGGCACTTCGCCGTTGATGATCCGTTGTGCCAAACCTTCAACAATCGCGGTCTTGCCCACGCCCGGCTCGCCGATCAGCACGGGATTGTTCTTGGTGCGCCGCTGCAGCACCTGGATGGTGCGGCGGATTTCCTCGTCGCGACCGATCACCGGGTCGAGCTTGTTGGCTTCGGCGCGGGCGGTCAGGTCGATGCAGTATTTCTCAAGCGCCTGGCGGTTTTCCTCGGCGTTGGCGTCGGCCACCTTTTCGCCGCCGCGCAGGCTTTCAATGGCCTTCTCCAGGGCCGCCTTGCTGGCGCCGCTGGCCTTGAGCGCCTGGCCCGCCGCACCCTTGTCGTCCAGGCAGGCCAGCACGAACAGTTCGCTGGCGATGAAGTCGTCGCCGCGCTGCTGGGCCAGCTTGTCGCACACGTTCAGGAGCCGGCCCAGGTCGTTGCCCAGGCTGACTTCGCCGGCCTGGCCGGACACCTTGGGCAGCTTGTCCAGCGCCTCGCCCAGGCGCTGGCGCAGCGAGGCGACGTTGACGCCGGCCTGGGCCAGCATGGGCCGGGTGCTGCCGCCCTGCTGGTCCACCAGGGCCACCAGCAGGTGGGCCGGTTCAATCAGGTTGTGGTCGCGGCCCACCGCGAGCGACTGGGCGTCGCCCAGGGCCTGCTGGAAGCGCGAAGTGAGCTTGTCCATCCGCATGGTCGTCCCCTTGAGGATCAGGGCGGCAACACGCCACCCTCATCTTCCTTAACTGGCGGCTGGGGGGATGGGTTTCAAGCGCGCCTACCCCGGCACGGTGACTCAGAGCGCGCCCAGCGCGGCCTTGAATTCGGCGTTGCCCGGATCACCCTTCAGCGCCTTCGAGAACGAGCCGCGCGCGGCGGGCTTGTCGCCGGGCAGGGGCGGCACCAGGCCCACGCGGTAACCGCGGGGGTGGAGCGGGGGGGGCCCGGGGCCCCCCGGC
>NZ_JAIBFH010000230.1 GCF_019459675.1 Arenimonas sp. | reverse complement strand
ATCGGTTAGGGCTGCGCGTTGCGGGGGCAGTGCTGATCCAGGAAGGCATCGTGCGCGCGTTCGGCGCGCTGGATCGAGGGCCAGATGGGCCACAGGGTGTCGTCGAGGTCGAGGCTCAGGGCAAGCGGCGGATTCTTCACCCGCGAAGGATAGCGCGGCCACCGGTTCGCCGCGGGTGAACGCTACTCCAGCAGCCTGGCCCAGCCCTGCCAGGCCTCCACGCGGCTGGCGACGATCTTCAGGCATACCAGCATCGGCACGGCCACCAGCAGGCCGACCACGCCCCACAGCCAGCCCCACAGCAGCAGCCACAGAATGATGGCCAGCGGGTTGATGCGCATCGTGCGGCCCAGCAGCATGGGCGTGAGCAGGTTGCTTTCCAGCGCGTTGAAAACCACATAGCCGGCGGCCGGCAGCATCGCCGCGCCCATCGTGCCGAACTGGGAAAGCCCCACCAGCGCCAGCAGCGACGCCATCACCAGCGGGCCGGCGATGGGCGTCAGGTTCAGTGCCGCCGCCAGCACGCCCCACAGCAGCGGGTCTTCGGCGCCCAGGTACCACAGGTAGGCCGCCGTAACGCCCCCCAGCATCGCGCTGGTGGCGCTGATGGTGAGCACGTAGCGCGACAGGTCGTTCTGGATCTGCTGGACGATTTCGGCCGTGAGCCGCTTCTGCGCGCGGGTGCGGCGCAGCCGCAGCAGCTTGGTGAGCAGGTCGTCGCCGTACACCAGGAACGTAAAGGTGAGCAGCAGCACCGCCAGCAGCGAGCCCAGCACGCGGGGCGTGGCCGACAGCAGGTCGGCGGTGGGCGGCCGCACCACCACGCGTTCGGCGTCGTCGTCGCCGCCGGTGAACTCGTCGAAGGAGGCGCTGGCCCGGCGCGCTTCCTGGATGGGCTCAATCATCGCCTTGAGCTTGGGCGCCGCCTCGCGCACCAGGAAGGGAACATTGCGGGTCCACTCCGCCGCCGACGGCGCCACGAACACCGTCACGGCGCCCAGGCTGCCCACCAGTGCCGCCACCAGGATCAGCGCCGCCAAGAGGCGCGGCAGCCAGCGCAGCGGCGCGCGGTTGATCAGCGGGCTGAGCAGCATGGCGAAGAAGGCCGCCAGCACCAGCGGCAGGATCAGGCTGCTGGCGAAGTAACAGGTGTACAGGCCGATGATGATCACCAGCGTCCACAGCAGGCGCGAATTGCTGCGCATGGCGGCCAGGCGCGCCGCGT
>NZ_JAIBFH010000229.1 GCF_019459675.1 Arenimonas sp. | reverse complement strand
GGCCGCCGGCAGTGCGGGTGGTGGACGTGCGCAAGCGCACGCTGCGCAACGGGCTGTCAGAAGACCTGCTGGACGCCGTCGGCCGCTGCCTGGCGCGCGGCGAACAGGCGCTGGTGTTCAAGAACCGGCGCGGCTATGCGCCCGTGCTGATCTGCCATGACTGCGGCTGGAGCGCGCACTGCAAGCGCTGCGACGCGGCGATGACGGTGCACGCCGGCGGCCGCCGCCTCATCTGCCACCACTGCGGCGCGCGCGCCACGCCGCCCAACGCCTGCCCAGACTGCGCCAGCCTGGCGCTGCAGCCGCAGGGCGCCGGCACGGAACGCATCGAAGAAGCGCTGGCCGAACGCTTCCCCGATGCCCTCGTGGTCCGCGTGGACCGCGAAACCACCCGTCGCCGCGACGCCATCGAAAAACACCTGGAAGCCTTCGGCGAACAGTCCGGCATCCTGGTCGGCACACAGATGCTGGCCAAGGGCCACGACCTGCCGCGCCTGACGCTGGTGGCCGTGGTGGGCGTGGACGAAGGCCTGTTCAGCGCCGACTTCCGCGCCGGTGAAAAGCTCGCGCAGCTGCTGATCCAGGTGGCGGGTCGCGCCGGCCGCGCGCAGCTGCCGGGCGAAGTGCTGCTGCAGACCCACCACCCCGAGCACGCGCTGCTCAACACCCTGCTGGCCGGCGGCTACCCCGCGGTGGCGGCGCTGCAGCTGGCCGAGCGCGAAGTGGCGCAGTTCCCGCCCTATGCGCACCTGGCCCTGCTGCGCGCCGAAGCGCCCACCGAAGCCGACATGCAGGGGTTCCTGCGCGAAGCACGCAACGAATTCGAGACCCACGACGGCGTGCAGTTGAACGGCCCGATGCCCGCGCCGATGGCGCGCCGTGCGGGCAAGGCGCGCGGCCAGATCCTGCTGGACGCGCCCCAGCGCGCGCCGCTGCATGCCGCCCTGCAGGACTGGCTGCCGCGCCTGCGGGCGCTCAAGTCAGCGCGCAAGGTGCGCTGGTCGCTGGACGTGGACCCCACGGATTTGTACTGAGGAATTGGCGATGGACGCAGGGCATCAACCGCATGTGCTGGTGCTGGGTGGAGGCTTCGGCGGGCTGTGGGCGACGCGCGCCCTGGCGTCGGCGCCGGTTCGCATCACCCTGGTGGATCGCACCAACCACCATCTCTTCCAGCCGCTGCTTTACCAAGTGGCCACGGCCGGGCTGTCCGCACCGGACATCGCCGCGCCGCTGCGCCACATCCTGCGCAAGCAGTCCAACGTCACGGTGCGGATGGACGAGGCGCTTGCCATCGACCTGGGCGCGCGCCGCGTCACCCTGGCCCAGGGCACGCTTGATTACGACTACCTGCTGGTGGCCACCGGCGCCACCCACGCCTACTTTGGCAACGATGCCTGGGCCGAACATGCGCCGGGCCTCAAGACGCTCGACGACGCGCTGGCGATCCGGAGCCGGGTGCTGTCGGCATTCGAAGCGGCCGAACGCGAGAACGACGCCCAAGAGCGTCGGCGCCTGCTCAACTTCGTGGTGATCGGGGGTGGCCCGACCGGCGTCGAACTGGCCGGCACGCTGGCGGAGATCGCGCGCCACACCCTGCCCCGCGAGTTCCGTCGGGCCGACGTGCGCAGCGCGCGCGTGCACCTGGTCGAGGCCGGGCCACGCGTGCTTGCGGCGATGCCCCCGGAGCTGTCGGAAAAAACCCGGCTGCAGCTGCTCAGGCTGGGCGTGGAAGTGCATGCGGGCAAACCCGTGACGGCGATCGATGCCGACGGCGTCACCCTGGGCGATGCGCGCATCGACAGCCGCACGGTGCTGTGGGCGGCGGGCGTTGCGGCGTCACCCTTGGGCAGGCAGCTTGGCGTGCCCACCGATCGCGCCGGCCGCGTGCCGGTGGCGCCCGACCTGTCGCTGCCCGGGCACCCCGAGGTATTCGTCATCGGCGACCTGGCCAGCGTGCAGCAGGACGGCAAGCCGGTGCCGGGCGTAGCGCCGGCGGCCAAGCAGATGGGGACACACGTGGCCGCCGTGCTCCGCGATCGCTTGCGCGGCGCGACCGCGGCCAGGCCTTTCCGCTACCGCGATTACGGCAACCTGGCCACCATTGGCCGGATGGCTGCGGTGGTGCACTACGGCAACCTGAAGCTGTCGGGCCTGCTGGCCTGGTGGTTCTGGCTGGTGGCCCACCTGTTCTTCCTGATCGGCTTCCGCAACCGCATCATCGTCCTGGTGAACTGGGGCTGGTCGTACTGGACCTACCAGCGGCACGCCCGGATCATCGTCGGGCGCACCGACCGGGAGCCCTGAAACGACAACGGCCCCTGTCGGGGCCGTTGCCTTTCAATGCCGCCGGTTCCGGTCAGGCCGCGAACAGCGCCCGCATTTTCTTGAGCGCGTTGGCTTCGATCTGGCGGATGCGCTCGGCGCTGACGCCGTACTCGTCGGCCAGCTCCTGCAGCGTGGCCTTGGGCTCGCCCAGGAAGCGGCGCTTGAGGATGTCGCGCGAGCGCTGGTCGAGTTCGGCCAGGCCGTCGCGCAGCAGCTCGAGCTGGTCGTCTTCGTGGCTTTCGCGCTCGTAGGCCATCGCCGGGTCGTCGCTGGACTCGCGCAGGTAGGCCACGGGCGACGGCGGCGCGTTGTCGTTGTCTTCATCCGGCGCATCGAAGCCGATGTCGCGACCGCTCAGGCGCGACTCCATTTCCAGCACTTCGCGCTTGGAAACCTTGAGGTCGTTGGCCACCGCGGTGACTTCGGCGTCGTTCATCCAGCCCAGGCGCTTCTTGGACTTGCGCAGGTTGAAGAACAGCTTGCGCTGCGCCTTGGTGGTGGCGACCTTGACGATGCGCCAGTTGCGCAGGATGAACTCGTGCATCTCCGCGCGCACCCAGTGCACCGCGAACGACACAAGACGCACGCCCTGGTCGGGATCGAAGCGCTTCACCGCCTTCATCAGGCCGATGTTGCCTTCCTGGATCAGGTCGCCCATGCCCAGGCCGTAGCCCTGGTAGCCACGGGCCACGTGCACCACGAAGCGCAGGTGCGAAACGACCAGCGCCTTGGCGGCTTCCAGGTCTTCTTCTTCGCGGAACTTGCGCGCGAGCGCCTGCTCGTCCTCGACGGTGAGCACGGGCACGCGGTTGACTGCGGAGATGTAGGCATCCAGCGAACCCAGCGCACTCGGGATCGGCAGGTTGTTGGCGATCAGGGCAGTGGTCATCGAATCCTCTTTCATGGGCCGGAGTTTAGCACTCGGCTGTTTAGGGTGCTAAATAGGCCAGAAGTTCCCTGTACGTTCCATTCATGGAACGACAGGGCAGCGGCACGTTTTAAAGCTGGGGCCTGGCCATCCGGTTTCAATAGCCCAGGGCGTCGGGACAAGCAAGCGCGTCCCGACAAGCCGCGGATACGGCCTTCTGGCGCGGTCCAGGTGGGGCCCAGAGTCTTGTCCGGGGGGGTGGGACCACAAACCTAATTAAATAGTTGACAGCTTCCGGACCCAGATCTATCGTGCAAAAACTAATTCCATAGGAGACGCCAGCCATGGTGCGCCCAACCTCGCCCACGGTGACCGATGCGGAACGCGCCATCCTCGAGGTGCTCTGGGATCGCGGGGAAGCCTCCGTGCGGGAAGTCGCAGACGCGCTGTCCGCCACCAAGGCGGTGGCCTACAACACCGTGCTCACCATGCTCGGCATCCTGCTCAGGAAATCGCTCGTCGAGTACCGGCAGGAGGGCCGCGCCTTCATCTACCGCGCCAGCGTGAGTCGCGACGAGGTGCGCACGCAGGCACTGGACAACCTGCTGCGCCAGTTCTTCGACGATTCGCCCGAGGTGCTGGCCCTGCACTTGGTCCAGAACAACGCCCTGGATGCTGGCGAACTCGACCGCCTGCGCTCAAAAATCACCGCTGCAGCCCAGGAACGGAGCAAAGGCTGATGTTGTCCGCATTGGCCTCCTACGCCATCGAGCACCTGTCGCTCAGCGTGCTCTTGCTCGGCATGGGTGCCGTCGTCCTCCGATGGGTGCCCGCGCAGGCACGGCACCCTTGGTTGCTTGGCGCGCTGCTCGTAGCGGTGCTGGGCCCTCTGCTTCCGTTCGCCGCCCTCGCGCCCGAGGGCGCCAGCGCGCAGTTACTGGCAAACAGCGAACCATCGGGCGCCGCAGGCGGGCCTGGTTTCAAGGGGGGCTGGGCAGCGGCACTGCTGGGCCTGTGGATCACGGTTGGCCTTGTGCAGCTCTATCGGCTGCTGTCGGCCTGGCGGAGCGCCAACGTGCTGGTCCTGCTCAGCCCGCGAGCGCTGGACATCGAATACCGTCACGCCGACCTGCTGCCTCCGGGGACCCGCGTGCATCTGTCCGCGGGCTTCGGCCCGGCGGTACTGGGCGTTTGGAAGCCCTGCATCGTGCTGCCGGCCTGGCTTGCCGCTCAGCTGCCGCGTGAAGCGCTGCGCGCCGTGCTGTCGCACGAGGTCGAACACATCGCCCGGCGCGATCCGGCCTGGCACGCGCTGCAGCGTGTCGTCCTGGCCGTGTTCTGGTGGAACCCCGCGCTGGCGCGCCTGGCCCGCTGGCTGGACCAGGCGCGTGAGCTGGCGTGCGATGCCGGCGCCGCCGCGCGCGCCGGCGATCACCTGCAGTACGCGGAGGCGCTGCTGTGCGTTGCCGGCAGGCAACCGCCGGGCCTGGTGCCGCGATCGCTGGCTGGATTGGCGATGATGGGCAACGCGCCGCTGCTGGAACACCGCATCGATGCGTTGCTGGACTCCGGGCGCCGCCGTCGGGGTGCTCGATCCGCCATGAATGGCGTGCTGGCGCTGGCCATGGCGTCTGCTTGGGCCACGGCGTCCACGGCAACGCCCGCTGTCAGCGTGAAAACGTGGGAACCGCAGCCCGAGCCCGCGCGCGAAGGCCTGGCCGCCGCCGGGGCGGAATGGGAACGACTGTCCCGATCGGCCAGAGCCGAACACCAACAGCTTTCCCAATCGGCCCAAGCCGAATACGAACGGCTGTCGCAAGCCGCCCAATCCGAATACGAGCGGCTTTCGCAGACCGCCCAGTCCAGACACGAGCAGCTCGCGCAGGCCGAGCACGAACGGCTCTCTCACTCCGCTCAGATCGACTACGAGCAGCGGCTCATGGCCGCCGACGGTGGACGCAGTCACGTACAGGACCTCACCCGATGAACCTCAAGAAGCTCTGCATCGGACTGTCCTTGGCCCTGCTGCTCCAGCCGGTAGCCGCCGACGAACGCGCCACCACGGGTGCGCCGGTCGCTGCGCCGAAGCTCCCGGCGGCAACGCCGGCGGTTCCCGATTCAACCCTGGCCGTGTCCACGGACGCCGGCGCCACCTTTCTGCCGCCCCGGGGCTGGACACGCAAGAGCACGCCGGGGCTGCACGCGTTTACCGCGCCCGAAGGTGACGCCACCCTGGCGATCGCCCATGGCCCGGCCGTTTCCGCCGACGACGCGGTGGAGAAAGCCTGGACGCGCCTGGAAGGACGCGCACCCGCCGCAGGAACGTCTGCCGATCGCGACCTCCGCAGCGGCTGGACCACCGTGCGGGCCTATCGGTATCCGGCCAAGGCCGGCTCCGACCGCTTCCGCTATGCACAGGCCGTGCATGACGGCCACGAATGGGTGGTGATGCTCGCCGACCTCTCCGGACCGGTCGCCGCGCGCCGGGAATCCCAGCTGACGCTGCTGCTGGGCAGCCTGCGGGCGAAGGGCTACGCGGGTCCACCGCCATTGCTGCGCAAAGCCCATCCGTTGGACGCGGCGCGCATTGCCGCCCTGGTCGATTTCCTGGAACAGGCGCGGATCGCCTTCGACATCCCCGGCGCCGCGCTGGGCCTGGTGCAGGATGGCGAAATCAAGTTCGCCGGTGGCCTGGGTGTCCGCAAGCTGGGTTCGACGGATCGCGTGGACGCCCGCACGCGGTTCCTGAGCGCTTCGATCACCAAGCCGCTCACCAGCCTGATGATCGCCAAGCGCGTGGACGCGGGCGGCCTGCGCTGGGACCAGCGGGTGGCGGAGCTGTCGCCGCGTTTTCGCGTCGCGGATCCGACCCGCACCCGCGACATCCAGGTGCGCCATTTGCTTTGCGCATGCACCGGACTGCCACGCCAGGACCTTGAGGCGTACTTTCGGGGTGACGAGCTGACGCCCGAAGGGACGCTTGACCTGCTGGCCACGATGACTCCCACCGCAGGCATCGGCGAGCTTTACCAGTATTCGAACCCCATGGCCGTGGCGGGCGGGTATGTCGTCGCCCGGCAGGCCTACCCCACGCTGGGCTTCGGCGAGGCCTACGACCGGGCCATGCAGGATCTCGTCTTCGACCCGCTGGGCATGCGATCCACCACGTTCGATGCCGCCGCCGCGCAGCGCGGGAATTTTGCGTCGCCCCACGCCCAGCGAAGCGATGGCTCCACCGCCGTGGTGACCGAGCCGGGCTTCAACGACGCCGGCATTCCCATGCGCCCCGACGGCGGTGCCTGGACCGATGTCACCGACCTGCTGGCCTACCTTCGGATGGAGCTCGCCAGGGGCAGGTTGCCCGACGGCAGCCGCTACATCGGTGAGGCCGCCCTGCTCGAACGCCAGGTGGGCCAGGTGGCGCGCGGCGGCATGGACCAGTGGTATGGCATGGGCCTGAAGATCAACGAGAATCAGGGCCTCCGGATCGTGACGCATGGCGGCAGCATGCCCGGCTACCAGGGCGAGTTCGCTTTCCTTCCGGCGCACGGCGTGGGCATGGCGCTGCTGATGAACGCCGACGCCGGCGCCGAGGTTCGCGGCTTCTTCCAGGACCGCCTGCTGGAAGTGCTGTTCGACCTGGACCTGGGGGTGCAGGCCCGGATGGCCGAGCGCGCTTCAGCACGCGCCCAAGCGGCCAAGGATGAAGCGCGCCGCTTGAAGGCGCCGCTGGACGCCGGGCTGCAGGCGCGGTTGGCCGGGCACTATCGCAGCGACGCGCTGGGAGACATACAGATTGTCGCCGGCGAAGGCGCGACGTGGCTGGACACCGGCGGCTGGCGGAGCGAACTGGCCGCGCCGACGGAAGCGTCGACGGCAACGGTGGTGGAAACCATCTCGCCGGGCGGCGCGGGGCTCGTGCTCGAGGCCGGGGAACGCAGCGGCCAACGCACGCTGCGGGTATCCGACGGCGAGCGCGAGTATGAGTTCGTGGAATCCAGCCGCTAATCCTGCGGCGACTACGAAGCCGCCAGCAGCGCCTCGACCTCCGCACGCGGCGGCAAGGCCCACTGGATCGGCGCCTGCCGGGCGCCCTCCAGCCAGCGGTTGGCCTTGCCGAAGTGGCCGCAGCCCAGGAAACCCCGGTGCGCCGAAAGCGGAGAGGGGTGCGGGGCGCGCAGCATGCAGTGCCGGCGCGGATCCACCAGCTTGCCCTTGGCCTGGGCGTAGCTGCCCCAGAGCATGAACACCAGGCCTTCGCGCTCCCGGTCCAGGGCCTGCACGATGGCGTCGGTGAAGCCTTCCCAGCCCTTGCCCTGGTGGGCGCCGGCCTTGCCCTCCTCCACCGTCAGCACGGCGTTGAGCAGCAGCACGCCCTGCCGGGCCCAGGGCAGCAGGCAGCCGTGGTCGGCCGGGGCGATGCCCAGGTCGGCCTTCAGTTCCTTGTAGATGTTCTGCAGCGACGGCGGCACCGGCACGCCGGGCAGCACCGAGAAGCACAGGCCGTGCGCCTGGCCGGCGCCGTGGTAGGGGTCCTGGCCCAGCACCACCACCTTCACCTGGTCGAAGGGCGTGGCGTCGAGCGCCGAGAAGATGCGCGGGCCGGGCGGGAAGATGTGCTTGCCGCGGGCTTTTTCCTGACGCAGGAAAGCGCCGAGTTCGCGCATGTCCGGGCGCTGCAGGTAGTCACCGACCCGGGCCTTCCACGAAGGCTCGAGCCGGATCCGGCCCTCGTCGGGCGGGTTGTCGCCAGCCACGCCTTACTTGCCGAGCTTCTCGCGCAGCATCCGGCCCACGCGCAGCTGGAAGAGCAGCTTGGTGATCAGCAGGCGCTCTTCAATGGGCTTCTGCACCAGGTCGTTGGCGCCTTCGCGCAGCAGGTCGCTCTGGTTGGCCGGGTTGGCGTCGCCGGTCATCACCAGCACCGGCAGCAGGCCCTTGGCGTAGCCGAAATCGTGGCGGATCGAGTGCAGCAGGTCCTTGCCGGTCAGTTCGCCCTTGAGGTAGACGTCGGTGAGCACGATGTCCGGGCCCGGCACCTTGCCCTGGGCGCGCATGGTTTCCAGGTGTGCGATGGCGTCCTCGACGCCGGTGGCGTGGGTGACGGTGAGGTTGTGCTTCTCGAGCATGCGGCGGGTGGCCATGGCCACCACGCGGCTGTCCTCGACGTACAGCACTTCGCCGCCCGCCTCGGACTCGGGCGCCACGTAGCCCTTGATGAAGGCGGCCAGGGCGTTGAAGCCCAGCGCCTTGTCGAAATAATCGGTGACGTCGTCGCTGATCGAGCGGCTTTCCAGCCGCTCCTGCACGTCGCCCGAGACCACGATGATGGGGATGTAGGCCTGGGGCGTGTGCTCGCGCAGGTAGCGCGCCAGGTCCAGGCCGTCCATGTCGGGCAGGCGCAGCGCGGTGGTGACCAGGTTGACGGCGCCGGCCTGCAGGGCAGCCTTGGCCTCCTCACCGGTTTCGCAGCCGACGAACTCCAGGCCCGGCAGCTGCTGGCGCAGCACGCCTTCGATCATCTTGCGCACGACCTTCGACCCGTCCACGACCATGATGCGCGGCGAGGCGGTGTCGAAACTGCGGAAACTGGGATTGCTCATGTCACACGTCCACGGGACGGGTCCGACGTAGATGATGCCCGGTTGCGAGCCACGCGCCCAGCCACCCCATCAACGCCGACCCGGCCAGGAGCACCAGGCTGCCGCGCAGCCCCGGGCCCGCCAGGTCGAACTGCGTGCCATAGCTGGCCACCAGGGCCGACAGGCGGCCCTGCATCAGCATCCCGGCCACCGCCAGCAGCAGACCAGCCAGCACCCCCGCGGCCAGCCCGTACCAGGCGCCCAGGTACAGGAACGGGCGGCGGACGAAGGCATCGGTGGCGCCCAGGTGCTGCAGAACGCCGATTTCCTCGCTGCGCGCGCCGATGTCCAGGCGCACCGTGTTGCCCACCACCAGCAGCACGCCCAGGCCCAGCAGCACCGCCACCACCTGCACCACGCGCTCGCCGAAGGCCAGCCAGGCCGACAGGCGCTGCCGCCAGGCGGCGTCATGCTGGACGATGTCCACCTGCGGCAACAGGCGCAAATCGGCCGCCAGCGCGTCGCCGTCGCCCTTGGGCTGGACCACCAGCACGGTGGGCAGCGGATTGTCCTCCAGCACGTCCAGCGCGCCGGCCAGGTCGCTCATGGCCCGGAACTCGGCCAGGCCTTCGTCCGGCGTGCGAACGCCCACCGCCACCGCGTCGGCGCGCGCGCCGATGTCGCTGGCCAGCTCGCGCGCCTGCGCCACGGTGACATCGGGCTTGAGGAATACGCCGATCTCGCGCGACTCGGTGACGCTGCCGGAAAAGCGTTCGATATTGCCCAGCGCCATGCCCAGCCCCAGCGGCAGCGCCAGCGCGATCGCCATCACGCCCACCGTGAGCCCGGTGGCCCCCGGGCGGGAGGCCAGGCGCCCCAGGCTGGAAACCAGCGAATACAGGTGCTGTTCGCGCCAGGCGCGCAGGCGGCTGCCGATGCCGCCGGCCTTCTTGCGCTCGGCGGCCGCGGGCTTGGCGCGGGGCTCGGCCTTGGCGCTCATGCCGCGAGGTCCTCGGGTGAAATGTCGTCGGCCAGTTTGCCGTGGTCGAGCACCAGCACGCGCCGGCGCATGCGCTTGACCAGCGCCAGGTCGTGGCTGGCAACAATGACGGTGGTGCCCAGTGCCGGCAGCGAGGCGAACAGCTGCATGATCTCGGCCGCCAGCTGCGGGTCGAGGTTGCCGGTGGGTTCGTCGGCCACCAGCAGCTGGGGCTGGGCGATGATGGCGCGGGCAATGCCCACGCGCTGCTGCTCGCCGGTGGAAAGCTGCATCGGCAGCGATCGCTCGCGCTCGCCCAGGCCCACCTTGTCCAGCATCGCCCGCACGCGCTTGCCCACCTCGGCGCCCGGCGTGCCGGCGATCAGCAGCGGCAGCGCCACGTTGTCGTAAACGCTGCGGTCGGTGAGCAGGCGGTGGTCCTGGAACACCACGCCCACCTGCCGGCGGTGCAGCGGCACCTTGCCACCGCGGACCTTGGCCAGGTTGCGCTCATTCACCAGCACCGTGCCGCGGCTGGGCCGCTCCGACAGGTGCACCAGGCGCAGCAGGGTACTTTTGCCCGCACCGGAGTGGCCGGTGACGAAGAGCATCTCGCCCTCCTCGACGCAGAAACTGACGTCGCTCAGCGCGGGCGCGCTTCCGGGGTAGGCCTTGGTGACGTTGTCGAAGCGGAGCAGGGCCATGCGGGGCGGGCGGCGGTGGGGTGGTCAGTGACCGGTGGGCGGGGTGCGCTTCACCAGCGAACGCAGGCCCGCCTTGATGCGGCCCAGCAGCGAAGGCTTGTCGCCGGAAACCGGGGCCTGCGCCGCGGCGTCGGGCGAACGCGGCTTGGCGCCGGCATCCACGGGCGCGCCGTCAACCACAGGGCGGCCACCGCGACGGCGGCGGCGCTTGCGCTCGGGCGCGTTCGGGTCCACCTGCATGGGCGAAGACGGCGCGGGGCGCTGCGCCGGGCGCGTCGGGTCCACCGGCGCCTCGACCGTTGGCGGCAGCAGCGCTTCGGCCACCGCCGGCTTGCGTTCGCGCGGGGCGCCGGGGCGCGGGCCGCTGCGCTCGCGGGAACCGCCGCCGGGACGGCCGGCGTCGCGGCCACCGCCGCTGCTGCTGCGACCGCCGCGGGTTACGCCGCGGCGCTCGTCCTCGGCCGCCTTGGCTTCGCGCACTTCGCGGAAGATGGCGCTGACGCTTTCGATTTCGCCCTCGTCCTCGCCTTCGACCTTCTCGCGCGGGGCGCGCGGCTTGGCGATCAGCAGTTCGGCCTCGACCGCAGCCACCGGCAGCTTCTGCTCGATGAAGGCCTCGATGTCGGGCAGCGACATGGCGTAGCGCTCGCAGGCGAAGCTGATGGCGTCGCCTTCGGCGCCCAGGCGGGCGGTACGGCCGATGCGATGCACGTAGTCTTCGGCGTCGAACGGCAGGTCGTAGTTGTAGACGTGCGACACGCCGTCGATGTGCAGGCCGCGGGCGGCCACGTCGGTGGCCACCAGGATGTCGAGCTGGCCCTTCTGGAAGCGCGCCAGCAGGGTTTCACGCTTCTTCTGCGGCACGTCGCCCGACAGCACGCCCACGCGGAAGCCGGCGCGCTCCAGGCCGCGCGCCACGCGCTCGACCCAGACCTTGGTGTTCACGAACACCATCGTGCGGTGGCCCTCGCTGCGGGTCAGCAGGCCGATCAGCAGCGGGATCTTCTCTTCGTCGGCCGGGAAGTAAACCAGCTGGCGGACCTTGGCATTGGTGATGAACTCCGACTCCACGACCAGCTTTTCCGGGTCGTTCATGTGCTCGTAGGCCAGCTCCAGCACGCGGTGGCTGAGGGTGGCGCTGAACAGCAGGGTCTGGCGCTCGGAAAGGGCCGGCATGCGGCGCAGCAGGAAGCGGATGTCCTTGATGAAGCCCAGGTCGAACATGCGGTCGGCTTCGTCCAGCACGCACACTTCGCAGGCGTGCAGGGAAACCACCTTGCTCTGCTTGACGTAGTCGATCAGGCGGCCGGGGGTGGCGATGATCACGTCCACGCCCTGCTGCAGCAGTTCGCGCTGCTTGTCGTAATCCACGCCGCCGTACACCAGGGCGAAGCGCAGGCCGACGTCGGCGCCGAACTTCACGGCGTCCTTGTGGATCTGGATGGCCAGCTCGCGGGTAGGCGCCAGGATCAGGGCGCGCGGGTCTTCGGGCTTGCGGTCGGCCAGGGCCGGGCGGGTCAGCAGCCGGTTCATCAGCGCGACCAGTAAGGCCAGCGTCTTGCCGGTGCCGGTCTGGGCCTGGCCGGCGACGTCACGGCCCGCCAGGGCGATCGGCAGGGTCAGCGCCTGGATGGGGGTGCAGCGGCTGAAGCCGGCGGCTGCGAGTCCTGCCTGGAGCGCCGGGTGCAGTTCGAAGTTGGAAAAAGGGATATCAGTCAGGGGCTTATCGGACATGGGACTCTCTGGATGCGCGTCTCTGCGCTTGCGCGGGGTGCCCGGGGGTCGCAAACTCGGCGCGTCCTGGGGTGCCGCTGGCGGTTGATTTACCTTCGTCAGCGCCCCAGTTTAACCCAATGGCGGCCGCAACCGGACCGCATCCCCCAAGCGAATCAGGAGTTTGAAGGCATGAGCGACCAGGTGCTGCACGTGGGCGATACCGACTTCGAGGCCCAGGTACTCAAGTCCGAGACCCCGGTGCTGGTGGATTTCTGGGCCGAGTGGTGCGGCCCCTGCAAGATGATCGGCCCGATGGTGGACGAACTGGCCGGCACGTACGCGGGCAAGGTCAAAGTGGTCAAGATAAATATTGACCACAATCCACAAACGCCGCGCCAGTACGCCGTACGCGGCATCCCCACCCTGATGCTGTTCAAGGACGGCAAGGTGCACTCCACGCAGGTCGGCGCGGTGGGCAAGGCCCAGCTCGCGCAGTTCATGGACAAGGCCCTTTGAGGTCCCGTGCCCCGGCCCCGGCCGGGGTATGCGCGGCCGCCCGGGTTGTCGCCGCGGCCCCGCCGGTGTTAGCGTTACGTCACTGAGGCGCTTGGTGCGCCCCCTCTTTCTGCAAGAACCCCTCCCTCCCCCACGCTCGCGTTCGCGAGGTGAATACTGTGTCTGATATCGAAAACGAATCCGGCCCCAGCGCCGAGAAGCGCCCGCGCAAGCCGCGAGCCACCCCCGCCCAAAGCACCGAAGCCAGCGCCCCGCAGGCGCCGGCACCGGTTGCTGCTCCGGCAGCTGCTGCGGCTCCGGCTCCGGCCGCTGCGCCGGCTCCCGAACGTGCGCCGGCTGCCAGCCAGTCGTCGGACGGTGAGTCGGGCGGTGGCCGCCAGCGCAGTGACGCCCCGTCCGGCAGCGAAAGCAGCCAGGGCGGCGACGCCGGCCGCGGCCAGTCCAGCGGCCAGTCGCAGGGCGGCGGCAACGCCGGCGGTGACGGCAGCCAGGGCGGTGGCCGCAGCGCCGGCCGGCAGGGCGGCGGGGGCAGCCGCCAGGGCGGTGGCCGCCGCGCCCGCGGCCCCGGCGGCCGGGACGGCACCCCCGGCGGCGGGGCGGGGGGCGAAGGAAATCCT
>NZ_JAIBFH010000462.1 GCF_019459675.1 Arenimonas sp. | reverse complement strand
TCATCGCCCGCCAGATCGGCGTGCATCCGCGCGCTCTGCTGGAGTACGACAAGCAGCCGGCCGACCTGAAAGCCAAGATCGACACCATCATCGCAGGCTATGCCGACCCGGTGAGCTTCTACGTCGACCGCCTGGCCGAGGGCATCTCCACCCTCACCGCGGCGTTCGCGCCCAACACCGTCATCGTGCGCCTGTCGGACTTCAAGTCCAACGAATACGCCGGCCTGGTCGGCGGGGCCCAGTACGAGCCGCACGAGGAAAATCCGATGATCGGTTTCCGCGGCGCCTCGCGCTACGTGCACCCGGACTTCCGCGACTGCTTCGCGCTCGAGTGCCAGGCCGTGCATAAAGTGCGCGACCAGATGGGCCTGACCAACTGCTGGATCATGATCCCGTTCGTGCGCACGCTGGGCGAGGGCCGCGCGGTCATCGAGACCCTGGCCGCCAACGGCCTGGTGCGCGGCGAGAACGGCCTGAAGGTGATCATGATGTGCGAAGTGCCGTCGAACGCACTGCTGGCCGACGAGTTCCTGGAGCTGTTCGACGGATTCTCCATCGGCTCCAACGACCTCACCCAGCTCACCCTGGGCCTGGATCGTGACTCGGCCGTGGTGGCCGACCTGTTCGACGAACGCGACCCGGCGGTGAAGAAGCTGCTGTCGATGGCCATCCGCGCCGCGCGCGCCAAGGGCAAGTACATCGGCATCTGCGGACAGGGTCCGTCCGACCACCCCGACCTGGCCGACTGGCTGATGCAGGAAGGCATCGAGTCGGTGTCGCTCAACCCCGACACCGTCGTTGACACCTGGCTTCGCCTGGCGAAGCTCAAGGCCGGCTGATGGCGGCGGCAGCGCCAGAGCCGGGCATGGTGGGCATGTTGGGCGACCTGGTCGCGCGCGCCGCGGCTTCGGACTGGATCTGGCGCATCGCGATCGCCCTGGTCATCGCGCTGGTGGGCCTGTGGCTGGCCCGCCTGCTGAGCAAGGCGCTGGACCGGGGCATGACGCGCTTCGGCGTTGAAGCGATCCTGCGCGAATTCCTGCGCAACCTCGCCTACGCCATCGCGCTGGTGGTGGTGCTGGTGGCTGCGCTGGATTCGCTGGGCGTACCCACCACGTCCCTGCTGGCCGTGCTGGGCGCCGCGGGCCTGGCCATCGGCCTGGCGCTGAAGGACTCGCTGTCGAACATCGCCTCGGGCGTGATGCTGATCATGCTGCGGCCCTTCCGCGCCGGCGACGCGGTGCAGATCGCCGGCCAGGAAGGCATCGTCGAAAGCGTGCGCATCTTCCAGACCGTGCTGCGCGCCTACCAGAACCACGACATCTACCTGCCCAACAGCCAGATCACCACCGCGCCCATCGTCAACTTCACCTCGCGCGGCGAGCGGCGCATCGACATCGCGGTCGGCGTGGGCTACGGCGACGACATCCGCCATGCCCGCGACGTGCTGCTGGGCATCGCCAAGGCCCATCCCCAGGTGCTGGCCGAGCCGGCCACCGACGTGCTGGTGACCGACCTGGGCGAGAGCAGCGTCAACCTGGTGCTGCGCACGTGGGTGAAGACGCCGGACTTCGTGGTGTCCCGCAGCGAACTGACCGAAGCCATCCATCGGGACTTCGCCCAGGCCGGGGTGTCCATTCCCTTCCCGCAGCGCGACCTGCACGTGTACCACCACGACGCCGACGGCCGTCCGCTGGAACAGATCACCAGCGCCGTGGAAGACCCCGACCGCGGCTGATCAGGCCATCACCCGGTTCCGACCGGCGTGCTTGGCCTGGTACAGGCGTTCGTCGGCGCGCGACACCAGCCGCTCGTGGTGCGACAGCCCGGTGCGCTCGGCCACGCCGATGCTGGCGGTAATTCGCAGCCCGGGCGCGAAGTCGCTGCAGTCGATCGCCTCGATGGCGGCGCGCAGGCGCTCGGCCTGTTCGAGGGCCTTGGCGACTTGTGCATGCGGGAACAGGATGGCGAACTCCTCGCCACCCCAGCGCGCCACCCGCTCGTCGCCGCGCCAGCGGCCGATCTGCTCGCGGCCCATTTCCTTCTGCATCACTGCCGCCACCCGGCGCAGCGCTTCGTCGCCGACGTCGTGCGAGAAGCCGTCGTTGATGCGCTTGAAATGGTCAATGTCCAGCAGCCCGAAGCACAGCGGCTGGTCGCCCAGCACCGCGTCCTGGTAGGCCAGCGCCAGGCTCTCGTCCATGCTGCGGCGATTGGGCAGGCCGGTGAGCGCATCGGTGCGCGCCAGCTGCTCGAAGACCTCGGACTGTTTTCGGATGGTTTCGTTCTTGAGCTCCAGCTCGCCGTTCTTCTCACTCAGGGCCTTGGTGCGGTCGTCGACGATCCGGCTCAGCTGCGCCTCGCGCGCCTTGAGCTGGCTTACGCGGGCGCGGTACAGCCCGTACAGGAACAGCGCCATCAGCGACCCGGCGGCAGGCAGGAACCACGGACGCTGGTAGAACCTCGGCTGGATCTCAAAGTTCACCGACGCCGTTTCCGGGCTCCAGCCGCTGCCGCGCTGCGCGGCGCTGACCTGGAACCGGTACTGGCCCGGCGGCAGGTTGGTGTACTGGGCATTGCGGCGCGTGCTGCGCTCCACCCAGCTGTTGTCGAAGCCCTCGAGCCGGTAGCGGTAGCGGATCTGCTCGGGCGTGCGGTAGCTCAGGCTGACGTAGTCCAGCTCGAGCTTGCGCGTGCCCGGCGGCAGCACCAGGTTGCCGCTGGCGCTGGCGTTGGCGTCGTCCACGCGCAGGCCCTCGATCACCACCGGCGGCGGCGCCACCTGGTAGCGCGGCAGCTGGTCGGGCTGCACCACCGAAACGCCCTTGGCCGTAGCCACCCAGATGCTGCCGTTGTCGGCCCGCAGCGCCGCCGGGCCGGCTCCGCCATTGCACTGGGCGCTGCCCATGCCGTCGGCTTCGGCGAACTGCTGGTAGTCCAGGCGTGACCCGCTGCCGTCGGCCACGGCCTCCATGTCGTCGCGGCGCACGTACACCACGCCGGCGTTGGACGTGAGCCAGAAGTTGCCGTAGTTGTCCACCACCAGCTGGAACACCGCGTCCACCGGAAGGCCCTGGCGGCCGCCGATGATGCTCAGCGCGCCCTTGCGCAGGCGCACCACGCCGCGATCGGTGGCGAACCACATCGTGCCGTCGTCGTCCTCGTGCATTCCGAATACATCCTGCGCGCCGTCCATCGACGTCAGGTCGAGCGCAGTGATCTTGTCGCCCTGCAGGTGGCCGGCACCGTTGGAGGTTCCAACCCACACGCTGCCGTCAGCCGCTTCACGAAGGCTGAGCACGAAGTCGCGCGGCAGGCCGTCCTTCTCGCCCAGGCTCACCGACACGCCGTCTTTGCGGCGCATCAGGCCGCGCGCGGTGCCGACCCAGAGCGTGCCGTCACGACCCTCGATGACAGCACGCACCTGGTTGGACGGCAGCACGTCGGCGCTGGTGAAGCGCTCCTGGATGGCGCCGTCGGACCATCGCACCAGGCCCGTGGAGTACGTGCCGATCCAGATGTTGCCGGCCCTGTCTTCGGCCAGGCTGAGCACCGACTCGCTCTCCAGGCCAACCGTGGACGTGACCGTCTCGTCGCGCCAGAAATCCAGGCCCCGGCTGCTGCCGATCAGAACGTCGCCGGCGCGGGTCTGCAGCAGGGCACGCACGTAGTCGTCCGCCAGGCCCTGGTGGCTGTCGATGGTGACGAAAGGCGTGTCGGCGAAGCGCATCAGTCCGGCGTTGGTGCCCACCCACAGGCTGCCTTCGCGGTCGGCGAACAGCGAGGCCACGCGATTGTTGGGCAAGCCGTCGCCCGTGTTGAATCGCTCCAGCCCGCGGCTGCCCAGCCGCATCAGGCCGCGGTTCACCGAACCGATCCACAGGCTGCCCTGCTCGTCCAGCTGCAGGCTGGCGATGGCCACGGCGGGCACCTCGGCCACGCGCTCGAAGCGACCGCTACGGCCCAGGAACAGGCCTTGTTCGGTGCCCACGTAAAGCCCGCCGTCCGGCGCAACCGCCAGGCTGAAGGCGGCGCCGTCGGGCAGGCCGGCCTCGGTGGAGAACGCCTGCACGCGCTCGCCCTCAAGCCGGGCGATGCCTTCGCCGGTGGCGATCCAGACGGCCCCGGTGCCGTCTTCCACAAGGGCATAACCCACGTCCGAAGGAAGGCCGTTGCCGGTATTGAAAACCGCCGCCTTGCCGCCGTCCAGCCGCGTGATGCCGCGGTTCTCGGTGGCTATCCACAGCCGGCCCCGGCGGTCTTCCAGCGCCGCGAAGGTCTCGTTCTGGGTCAGGCCGTTGTTGGTGGTGTAGGTGCTCCAGGTTTCCCCGCGCAGCACGCTGACGCCGCCGCGGGAAGTAGCCACCACCAGCGCCCCGCTAGGACCGACGGTGACCGAGCGGATGCCGCTGTCCAGCATCTCCGGCACGTTGTTGCGGCCGAAGGAGCGGAACTCCTGGCCGTTGTAGCGCACCACGCCTTCCCAGGTGGCGAACCACAGGTAGCCCTCGGGCGTCTGGGCGATGGAGTTGACCTGGTTGTGCGGCAAACCGTCGCGCGTGGTCCAGACCTCGCGGGCATACGCGTCCAGGGCCTTCTGGTCGAGCGCCGCGGCCGGAGCCGCAAGCACGGTGGACAACAGCAGCGCCGCCGCGGGAACCCAACGTAGTGTCATGCGAGTTGCCTCAGTGCCCGCCCAGCTTGCCCATGTGCTGGCGGTAGTGCGCCAGCTCCTTCACCGATTCGCGGATATCGGACAGCGCGGTGTGCGCACCGACCTTCGCGAAACCGTCCAACAGTGCCGGCGACCAGCGCCGCGCCAGTTCCTTGAGCGTGGACACGTCGAGATTGCGGTAGTGGAAATAGCGCTCCAGCCTCGGCATGTGCCGGACCAGGAAGCGGCGGTCCTGGCAGATGGAGTTGCCGCAGATCGGCGACTTGCCGGCGGGCACCCATTGGCTGAGGAACGCGACCGTCTGGGCCTCGGCCTGCGCCATGTCCACCTGGCTGTCGAGCACGCGCTGCCACAGGCCCGACCGGGTGTGGGTGCCGCGGTTCCAATCGTCCATGGCCTCGAGCCGCGCCAGCGGGTGCGCTATGGCCAACTCAGGCCCCTCGGCCAGGATGTTGAGCTGGCTGTCGGTGACCAGGGTGGCGATCTCGATCACCGAGTCGGTGTCGGGGTCCAGGCCGGTCATCTCCAGGTCGATCCAGATCAGGTTCTGCTCGTGGCTGGGCATGCGTGGCTGGCGGCAAGGGGGACCGCCGCATCATACTTCAGGCAAGACGAAAACGAGGTGGCCCGTGTACCCCAACCAAGCGCTGGACCACTACGGCATCCTGACGTCGATGCTGGCCCCCGCCCTGCTGATGGCGGCCACCGGTTCGCTGCTGATCTCGGCCAATGCTCGCCTCGCCCGCGTGGTGGACCGCCTGCGCTCGATCATCGCCCAGCTCGAAGGCGGTGACGAGATGACCCGCGGTGAGCTGGAGGAGCAGATCCTGCGCCATCGCCGCCGCGCGCGGTTGATCCTGCGCGCCTGCCTGATGCTGTACCTGGCGCTGGGCGCGTTCGTCGGCACCAGCCTGGCGCTGGCGGTGGACGCGGTGATCGGTTTCCGGCTGCCCTACCTGCCCACCGGGCTGGCGGTGGTGGGCGTGCTGGGGCTGCTGGTGGCCAGCATCAACCTGGGCCGCGAGGTCAGCCTGTCCGTGCGTGGGTTCGACCACGAGCTCGACATCGAGCTGGCGCGCCGCCGCCGGTG
>NZ_JAIBFH010000451.1 GCF_019459675.1 Arenimonas sp. | reverse complement strand
CCATCTATCCCAACGGCTTCCTGCCGCAGATCAACAACGTCTCCACCGACAAGCACCTGGGCTTCGGCACCCGCGGCACCACCAGCAACGGCACCAGCGTGGACATCAGCTACACCTACGGCACGAACGAGCTGACCTTCGACATCCTCAACACGCTCAACCGCAGCCTGGGGCCGACCTCGCCCACCGAGTTCTATGCCGGTGCGCTGAGCGTCGAGCAGGACGTGTTCAACGTGGACCTGAGCAACCAGCTCGACTGGGGCATGGCCTACCCGGTCACGCTGTCGTACGGCCTGGAATGGCGCCAGGACAGCTTCACCCAGGGCGAGGGCGAGCCGCTGTCGTATGCGCTCGGCGCGTTCGCCCCCATCCCCGGCTCGCAGGTGTTCCCGGGCTTCAAGCCCAGCGACGGCGGCAGCTTCGACCGCCAGAACGTCTCGGTGTACGCGGGCCTGGAAGGCGACGTCACCGAGCAGCTTTCCCTCGGCCTGGCCGCACGCTACGAGGACTACAGCGACTTCGGCACCACGTCGAACTGGAAGCTTTCTTCCCGCTATGAGTTCAGCGACGCGGTGGCGCTGCGCGCCACGGTGTCCACCGGCTTCCGCGCGCCGTCGCTGCAGCAGCAGTTCTTCCAGTCCACCGCCACCAACTTCATCGGCGGCGTGCCGTTTGACATCGTGACCTTCCGCGTCAACAACCCGGCGGCCATCGCGCTGGGCGCCGAGCCGCTGCGTGCCGAGGAGTCCACCAACCTCAGCATCGGCCTGGTGCTGCAGCCGGTCGAAGGGCTGTACGTGACGGTGGACGCGTACCAGATCGAGGTGGACGACCGCGTCACCCTGTCCGAGAACCTCACCAGCACGGCGGTGCGCAACTTCCTCAACGCCAACGGTTTCCCGGGCGTCGGCGGCGGCCGCTACTTCACCAACGCCATCGACACCACCACCCGCGGCGTGGACATCGTCGGCACCTATGCCTGGCAGCTCGAAGCCAGCACGATCGACCTGACGCTGGGCTACAACTACAACAAGACCGAAATCGACCGCGTTGCGACCAACCCGCCTGCGCTCGCTGCGATTGACCCGACCGCGCTGCGCTTCGGCCGCGTCGAGCTGGGCCGCTTCGAAGTAGGCGCCCCGCGCGACAAGCTGCTGGCCGCAGGCCTGTGGAAGGTGGGATCGTTCGAGTTCTCGGCCGCCGCCACCCGCTACGGCGACGTCACGGTCCTGTTTGGCAACAATCCGGCCGATACCTCGCGCGACCAGACGTACGGCTCGGAGTGGACGCTGGACCTGTCGGCCACCTACGTGCTGGACCAGTGGCGCTTCACGCTGGGCGGCGACAACGTGCTCGACAGCTATCCGGACGAAGTGCTGTTCGCCAACAGCACCTTTGGCCAGCTGCCCTACAGCGGCAGCGCGCCGTTCGGCTTCAACGGCGCCTTCCTGTACGCCAACGTCGGCTACAGCTGGTAAGCACCACGCCAGCGCCGTAAACCAGGCAGGCCCGGGAAACCGGGCCTGCTTTTTTTGGACCCGTGCGCCGCCGCGCTCAGCCCTTGGTGAAGGCCAGGGCGCCGCCTTCGGCGGTGACCTTCACGGTATCGCCGGCACCGAAGCCGCCCGACAGGATCAGCGTGGCCAGGGGGTTCTCCAGCTGCTGCTGGATGGCGCGCTTGAGCGGCCGCGCGCCGTAAACCGGGTCGAAGCCGATGTCGCCCAGCAGGGTCAGCGCGCTGTCGTCGATGTCGAGCTTGATCTGGCGCTCGGCCAGGCGCTTGCCCAGATAGCTGGTCTGGATGGCGGCGATGCTGCGGATCTGCGCCTTGCCCAGCGGGTGGAACACCACGATCTCGTCCAGCCGGTTGATGAACTCCGGGCGGAAGTGCGACTGCACCACGCCCATCACCGCGGCCTTGATCTGGGTGTAGCTCTCGGCGCTGTCGTCGGTGCTCAGCTCCTGGATGTGCTGCGAGCCCAAGTTGGAGGTCATCACGATGACGGTGTTGCGGAAGTCCACCGTGCGGCCCTGGCCGTCGGTGAGGCGCCCGTCGTCGAGCACCTGCAGCAGGATGTTGAACACGTCCGGGTGCGCCTTTTCCACTTCGTCCAGCAGCAGCACCGAATACGGGCGCCGGCGCACGGCCTCGGTGAGGTAACCGCCCTCTTCATAGCCGACGTAGCCTGGGGGCGCGCCTATCAGGCGGGCCACGGAGTGCTTCTCCATGAACTCGCTCATGTCGATGCGCACCATGGCGTCCTCGGTGTCGAACAGGAAGCCGGCCAGCGCCTTGCACAGCTCGGTCTTGCCCACGCCGGTGGGGCCCAGGAACAGGAACGAACCGTTCGGGCGGTCGGGGTCGGACAGGCCGGCGCGCGAGCGCCGGATGGCGTCGGACACGGCCTTCACCGCCTCGTGCTGGCCGATGACGCGGGTGTGCAGCGCGTCCTCCATCTTGAGCAGCTTCTCGCGCTCGCCCTCCAGCATCTTGCTGACCGGGATGCCGGTCCAGCGCGCCACCACTTCGGCGATTTCCTCGGCGGTCACCTTGTCCTGCAGCAGCGTGAAGCCTTTGGACTCGACTTCAGACGCGGCGTGGATCTGCTTTTCGAGCTCGGGGATGCGGCCGTACTGGATCTCGCTGGCCTTGGCGAAGTCCTGGTGCCGATGCGCCGCGTCCAGCTCCTGGCGGGCCTGCTCGAGCTGTTCCTTGAGCTTGGTGGCGCCGGTGAGCGTGGCCTTCTCGGCTTTCCAGATTTCCTCCAGGTCGTTGAAGTCACGCTCCAGCACGACAATCTCCGCCTCCAGGTCGGCCAGGCGCTGCCTGGACTCGCTGTCCTTTTCCTTCTTCAGCGCCTCGCGCTGGATCTTGAGCTGGATCAGGCGGCGCTCCTTGCGGTCCATTTCCTCGGGCTTGGAGTCGATTTCCATGCGGATGCGCGACGCCGCCTCGTCCATCAGATCGATGGCCTTGTCGGGCAGCTGGCGGTCGGCGAGGTAGCGATGGCTGAGCGTGGCCGCAGCGACGATCGCCGGGTCGGTGATCTCCACGCCGTGGTGCACGGCGTAGCGCT
>NZ_JAIBFH010000435.1 GCF_019459675.1 Arenimonas sp. | reverse complement strand
CCCCCCCCCCCCCACCCCAAATAAACCCGGGGGGGCCCGCTGCGGCGCCCCCACCCCGTGGTTTTGCTCCCCCTCGCCGCAGGCGCCGACGGGATCGCGGGCCTGGATCAGGCCGCGGCGTCCTTGAGCTTCTTGAGCGGGCGGACCTTCACCTTGACCGAGGCCGGCTTGGCGGCGAACCACTGCTCTTCCTTGGTGAACGGGTTGATGCCCTTGCGCTTGGCCTTGGCCGGCACGTTGACGACCGAGATCTTCAGCAGGCCCGGCAGCGTGAACGAACCCGCGCCCTTCTTGCTGACCGAACCGTGCACGGCGCCTTCGAGGGCAGCCATCACCGCACGGACGTCCTTGGCGGCAACGCCGGTACCTTCGGCGATGTGGGCGACAAGACCGGACTTGGTCAGCGCTTCCTTGATCGCCTTCGGGGCGGCCGGCTTGGCGGCGGCCTTCGGGGCAGCCTTCTTCTTTGCAGCAGCTTTCTTGGTAGCCATGTTTTTATATTCCCGTTGTTGCTTGATTGGGTGGTTGGGGTGCCTGGAAAACCCTCCGGCAGTGCGAATGTAGGCCAAGTTGGCCGCCGCGCCAAGCCCAAATTGGCAAAAAACGCCTGTTTTCCCGCGGCCAAACAAAAAGACCGGCCAATTGGCCGGTCTTTGTGTCTTGCTTCGTGGCCTGCCGGGCCGCCGATCCACCGCATACACGGCGGGACGGGCGGCCCGGAGGCCCGATGATCAGGCCTTCTTGGCCAGCTTCAGCGCACGCATGCGGTCATGCATGCCCTGCACTTCGGGCAGGTACTTGGCGGCGATTTCGCGCACGCGCACGGGCTGGTCAGCGTCCACGGCATCGCGGAAGGCGTGCAGCACGCGGTCTTCCTGGGCTTCCAGCGAGTCGATGTAGGCGCCGTCCGAGTCCTTCACCATCTTCGCCTTGAGGTCGGCGTAGCCCTGGCGGAATTCACCCAGCCAGCTGCTGTCATTGGCCGGCTCACCGCCCTGGCGCAGCACTTCCGACTTGAGGTCGGTGGCGATGCTGCGCTTGATGCGGCTCATGTCGAGGAACAGCTGCTTGTGGCCCGCTTCCTTGGCTTCGCCCGCGGCGTGGTCATAGAAGGCAACACCGTCGTTGAGGGCTTCCACGAGGTCGTTGATGCTGGCGGCGGTTTTATTCTGGGTCATCTGGTTTCTCCATTGGGGGGGCCGGGCGCTGGGCCCGGCATCGGTGCACGGCGCGCGGCCGTGCACCGGTTTCAGCTGAAAGCCCGAGGGCTCAGCGCTTCATCGCCTCGGCGTTGGCGTTGGCGGCATCCAGGTCGGCCGTGGCCGCAGCCTTGGCGGCTTCGTACTCGGCGTCCGCAGCCGCGTTGCAGGCATCACGGTCCACGTCGGCCACGCCGTCACAGCGCTCCTTGGCGATGGAAAGCTCGCCGTCGGCCTTGGCCATCGCCACGTCGTGGCGGGCTTCGGCAGTGTCTTCGGTGGCGTCGACGCGGGCATCGCTCACGTCACTGGCGTCGCCAGTCGCCATCTCGTCGGAGATGTCGGCGTTGTTGTCCAGGGCGGTCTGGTTGGCGTCAAGCTGCGCATCACGGACTTCTTCATTGGCGTCAACGCGCGCCTCGGCAACGTCCTGCTGGGTTTCGGCCGGGGTTTCGGGCTGGCAGCCGGCCATGCCGAGCACGATGGCGAACGACAGGGCGGAAAGGGTGAGCTTGTTCATGGGGAAACTCCGCTTTGGGGGGTAGGTATTCGCGGCGCCGCAAAGGATGAGGGCGTCACGGAGTCGCAGAGCGACGTCATGGAACAGACAGCAAGTCCTGTGCCAACCGCCCCGGGCCCTTGCCAAAGGGCTGTCGCGCCGTCCTTGCGGCGGCGGACGTGCACGCTGCACGGCGGCCCGGCCGGGCGTCGTGCATTTCGCAAGTCGCTGTGATCGAATGACGCGTGCATTGCGCACAGTGCGTGCAGGGCAAGGTTGGCACGCTTCTTGTAGTTGTTTTGGACAGGATCGGCCACGGCCGATCCCCTACCCGGGATCCAGAAAGCCTCTCCACGTTCCACCACGCCAAGGAATCACCATGAAGACCACGCTGCGCACTTTCGCTGCCCTCGCTCTGCTGGGCTTCGCGCTCGGCTCGCTCACCGCCTGCAACACCATTTCGGGCGCTGGCCAGGACGTCAAGAAAGCCGGTGAAGTGATCGAAGAAACGGCGGAAGACGCCAAGAACTGAGGGGCGCTTTCCAGGCCTTGAGGCAAAGAGGGCGCGCCGCAAGGCGCGCCCTTCCTCATGGCGGGGGGGCAGGCGGGCTCACGGCACGCGCGGCAACTCCAGCGTGAAGCAGGCACCCCCGCCCGCGCGATGTTCGTACCAGAGGTCGCCACCGAGCGCGCGCGACTTCTGCTTGGCCAGGGCCAGCCCGAGCCCGGTGGCGGTTTCGCCTCCGGTGGGCTGGCTGGACAGCGTGACGAAGCGCTGGAACAGGGACGCCTGCTCCAGGTCCGACACGCCCGGCCCCATGTCCAGCACCCGCAGCCGCGCATTGTTGTCGTGCGCCTGCGCCGACAGCGTCACCACGCTGCCGCCGGGCGCGTACTTGATGGCGTTGGAAATCAGGTTCTGCAGCACGTGCCCCACGGCGTCGCGCTGGCCGCGCACCAGCAGCCGTGGATCAAGATCCAGCTCGAAGCGCATGCCCTTGGCCGCCGCCTGCACGGCCATCACGTCCACGGCGTCCTGGAACACCTGCGAGGCCGGCAGTGGCTCCAGGGCCAGGCCCTGCACTTCACCCGCGGCCTGGTCCAGCACCGCCTGCAGGAACAGCAGCCCGGCATCGGCCGAACTGCGTATGGACGCCGCAAGACGCTCGCGCTGCTGGTCGGCCAGGCCGCCCGCCGCCAGCAGTTCGCTGGCAAACATCACGTTGGTGAAGTGGTTGCGCAGGTCGTGCGCGATCAACTCCAGGCTTTCCTGGCGTTCCCGTGCGAGCTGCTGCTGACGGTCGCGCGACAACTTAAGCTCGCAGTGCGTGCGCACGCGCGCCAGCAGCTCGCCGGGCACGAAGGGCTTGGTGACATAGTCCACCGCGCCGCTGGCGAAGGCCCGCACCAGCGATTCGCGCTCGTGGTCGGCGGTGAGGAAGATCACCGGCAGCTGGCGTGTTGCTTCGTCGGCCTGCAGCCGCTCCAGCACCTGGAAACCGTCCATCACCGGCATGCGCATGTCCAGGAGCACCAGGTCGGGAAGGCCGGCCGCCATGCGGTCCAGGGCCTCCTGGCCGCTGAAGCAGGGCACCACGTCGAACCCGGCGCGCACCAGCAGACCGCCAACGGTGCGCACGTTCGCCTCTTGGTCGTCCACCACCATCACGATGGCGCTGCAGCCCGTCTTCATGGCATATCCCCAGGCTGAGGCGTGGCGTCGAGCAAACGCTTTACCTCCGGCACGTCGAAGCGATCCACCGCGCCCGCCAGTGCCTGCGCGTGTGCGGCCAGCGCCGGCCACTGCAGGGCCTCCGCCAACTCCGCCAGCTCGGTGGCCACATGGCTGATCTCACGCATGCGCAAGGACGCACGCATGCCGGCCATGCGCTGGTCCAGCAACCGCTGGAAGCTGGCCAGGGCCGCCTCGTCGCGCACGCGCGGGCCCGGCAATTCCGGCGACGCCGCTTCGGACGTGCGCATTGCCGCCGCGAGCGGCTTGGCCGGGAAGTGCCTGGCCAGACTCTCGAACAGGTCGGCCTTGGAATAGGGTTTGCGGACCAAACCGTCGAAACGCCGGCGCACCGCACTCTCATCCTCCCGCATGCTGGACGCCGTAACCGCGATCACCGGCAGCTGGGCGATTTGGGGGTCGGACTTTATTTTCAACATCGCCTGCTCGCCCGACATGCGGGGCATGCGCAGGTCCATCAACACCACATCGGGCGCCTTTTCCTTTATTTTTTCCAGCGCCTCGACACCGTCACCTGCCTCGCGCACCGTGTGATGGCTTCCGCTCAGGTAAGCCAGCGCAAGGTCGCGGTTCCACGCCACGTCGTCCACCACCAGCACCTCCAGCGGCGGCAGCCGGTCGAAATCAACCTCCGCCCCGGCCGTCGGCTTCTGGCTGACGGAGGAAAGATGCAGCGCGCGGCGCGGCATGTTCATGGTGAACCGCGAGCCCTCGCCCAGCTTGCTTTGCGCGCCCAGCTCGCCACCCATCAGCGTGGCCAACCGGCGGGCGATGCTCAGCCCCAGGCCGGTACCCTCGCGGCTCTTGCCGTCGGGATTGTCGCCCTGTTCGAACGGATCGAAGATCAGGCCCAGCTGGTGGGGCGCGATGCCCGTGCCGGTGTCCACCACGTCGATCTTCAGGTCGCAGTGGCCGTCCAGTTCGCTTGGCACGCAGCAGATGTAAACGATCACACCGCCTTTCTCGGTGTACTTGATGGCGTTGCCCACCAGGTTGATCAGCACCTGGCGCAGGCGCACCGGGTCAACCAGCAGCGGCTGCTCGGCACGGCCTTCGTATTCGGCGCGCAGGTAGATGCCCTTGGCGTCAGCGGTCTGCCGGAACATCACCAGGGTCTGGTCGACGATCTCGTGCAGCTCGGTGGGCTCTTCGCGCAACTCGAACTTGCCGGCCTCCATCTTCGACAGGTCCAGCACGTCGTTGATAAGCGAAAGCAGCGCCTGGCTGCTCTTCTTGATCGAGGCCAGGTATTCGGCCTGGGTGGGGTCGGTGACGGTTTCCTCGAGCAGGTTGGTGAAGCCGAAAATGGCATTCATCGGGGTGCGGATTTCGTGGCTCATGCTGGCCAGGAAAATAGACTTGTCCTGGCTTGAACGGCGCGCCTGCTCAGCCTGCAGGTCGGCACGGAAGGCTTCCAGTGAGTTTCGCTGCATGCGCCGCGTGGCGGAATAGCCCACCATGCCGGCCACCAGCGCCAGGCTGTTGGCGATCAGCACGGTGGCCCAGTTCTGGCGGATCATCTGGTTGCGCTGTTGGCTGCGTGCCACCAGAAGTGCGCGCTCCTCGGTCAACAGGGCGTCCGTTGCCAACCGCAGGTCTTCCCGGAGGGTACCCCCGGCACCACTCGCCAGGCGCTCCCTCACCGCACGGCCAGCGGCGGCATTGCCCGCCATTTCCTGTGACTTCAGTTCCATGGTGGCCGTGCCGAAACCCACGCGCTCCATGTGCAGCCGCCGTATCTCGTCCACCTTGGTGGACTGCTGGGCATTGTCGGCCGTCAGCGCTGTCAGCTGCTTCAACGATTTGTCGATCGCGGCTATGTCGGTCCGGAAGGCTTCCAGGAACCGCGGTTCGCCGGTAAAGATGTAGCGCAGGCCGTTGGATTCGCTGTTCCCCACCACGCCCCAGAATTCATGCACATGGGTGATGACCTGTTCGGTGTGGCTGGCAACCGACACCGACTCCTGCAGCTGGCCCGTGGTGCGCAGCGACAGTATCGACGTGCCCAGGATCACAAGGACGGAAAAGAACAGCAGGCCGCTATAAACCCGATAACGGAACGTGGCGGGCCGATTCGGCATGGATTCCCCTAGTTTCTCGAAGCAGGCCTGGGTCAGGTGTTGATCAGCCAGATGGTGCCATTGAGCACCAGCGCGAAGCTTACCCAAAGCACCAGCGGCACCTGCAGGTAGCCCGCGAGCGGGCGCACCCGGCCGAAGCGCAGCGTCATCCAGAGCAGCGCCACCCACAGCAGGCAGATTTCAGCGAAGGCCAGGCCCGGCTGCTTCAGCCCGAAGAACAGCGCAGTCCAGGACAGGTTGAGCACCGCATGGACGGCGAAAGCTATCCATGCGCCCCGGCGTTCTTCGGCCGATATGGCCGGCTCGCGCCACACCAGCCACGCGCCAATACCCAGCAGCACGTAAAGCGTCGTCCAGACCGGGCCGAACACCCACGACGGCGGGTTCCAGGTTGGCTTGGCCAACTGCTGGTACCACTCACCGGGCGGGAACAGCAGCCCCGCGGCGGCGCCGGCGACAACGATGGCCAGCACCCATACGGCCAGCAGCACGCCAGACAGCAGCCTGGGCTTCAACACTTCCACGGCAGAGCGCGTGGCGCCGCCGGATCGATGGTTGGGCTTTTCAAAGTGCTGCACGTCCCTCACTCCAGATTGCGAATCCCGCCCGGGCATCACGCATGGGGCGGTCGTTCCTTCAGATTCCGTAGGCTTTGCGCTTTCGGTACAGGGTGGACCCGTCGATACCGAGCGTTTTCGCGGCGGCATCCAGCGTTTCGCTGGCGGCCAGGACCGCCTCGATGTGGCGCCGCTCCAGCAGGTTGATGGTCATGGGTGCACCCGCCACCGCGGCGGGTGCGGCGTCGCCGCCAACGGTGTTCTGCGCGCCAAGCGCCAGTTGCTCGGACGTGATCACCTCGCCCGTGCACAGGATCACCGCGCGTTCCATCACGTTCTGCAGTTCGCGGACGTTTCCCGGCCAGGGGTAGGCGCGCATGCGCGCCAGTGCTTCGGGCGCCAGCCGCGTGGCCGGCAGGTGGTAGCTGCGGGCGTAGCGGCCGATGAAGCCCAGCGCAAGGTCTTCGAGGTCTTCGGGCCGGTCGCGCAGCGCCGGCAGCGTCAGGCTGATCACGTTGAGCCGGTAAAGCAGGTCCAGCCGGAAGCTCCCGTCCGCAACCATCCCTTCCAGATCGCGGTTGGTCGCCGAGATGATGCGCACATCGGCTCGGCGCGTACCCGGGTCGCCGATGCGCTCGTATTCCTTGTCCTGGATGAAGCGCAGCAGCTTGGGCTGCAGCGCCAGCGGGAAATCACCCACCTCGTCCAGGAACAGCGTGCCGCCGTCGGCGTTGCTGACGCGGCCCTGCGTGCTCTGGGTGGCGCCGGTGAACGAGCCCTTGGCGTGGCCGAACAGTTCGCTTTCCATCAGCTCGGCCGAAAGCGACGGGCAGTTGATGGTGGCAAACGGCGCCTGTGCGCGCCGGCTCCACTGGTGGATGGCGTTGGCCAGCACGCCCTTGCCGGTGCCGCTTTCGCCCAGCAGCAGCAGGTTGGCGTCGGTGGCGGACACTTGCCGGGCCATCGCCAGCACCTGCGCCATCGCCGGGCTTTTGCTTTTCAGGTCCACTGCCGCACTGGGCTCGACTTCGCGCTCCAGGCGCTCGATCTTGTCGAGCAGGCGCATCGTGTCCATCTGGCGCGCCACCGCGATGCGCAGCTGCTCGGGCGAGCAGGGCTTCACCAGGTAATCGCTGGCGCCTTCCGACAGCGCCTTCACCGCATCGTCCACCCGCGAGTGGGCCGTGACCATGATGATGCGCATCTGCGGCGCCAGCTCACGCAGCCGCGGCAGCCCGTCCATGCCCGACTCGTGGCCGATGTTCCGGTCAAGCAGGCACACGTGGAACGGCTGGGCGGCGGCCAGCTTCATGCCCGCCTGCAGCGTGGCGGCCGTGGACACGCGATAGCCGGCCCCTTCGAGGCACATGCCGAAGCTCTCGAGCAGTCGAGCGTCGTCGTCGATCGCGAGGATTCGACCTATGGGGCTGGAGACGGATTCGGCCAAGGGAAACTCCAAGGGGGGTGCCGAAGACGGTGCAAGGCCCGTGCCACCCCCACGCAGGCCTGCAGGCTAGGGCGGCCCCACTTGCTGCGGGCAACTTACATTGCAGTTTGCATGAATCCCCAGGGCCGGGCCATGCATTTTGCAAGGCATCTCAGGGGAGGGAGGAGTCCACGGCCAGTTGCCGCAGCTGGTCCAGCGTCACCACGCCCAAAGCGTTCAGGTGCGTGGCCTGCAGCACCACGCGCGGCGCCTTGCCCTCCATCCACGCCTCCAGCCAGCGGTTCGCACACAGGCACCAGCGATCCCCCGGACGCAGGCCAGGGAAATCGAACTCCGGGCGCGGCGTGGAAAGGTCGTTGCCGCGGTGCAGCGAAAACGCCAGGAACTCGGACGTCATCACTGCGCACACCACGTGCAGCCCGCGGTCGCTGGCGTCGGTGCGGCAGCAGCCGTCGCGGAAATAACCCGTCATCGGCTCGGTGCCGCAGGGCAGCAGCGGGCGGCCCAGTACGTTGAGTGCGCTCTGGCTCATGCCGCAAGTCTAACCTCGACGGCGCGTTATCATGTCGCCCTCTCGCCAAGGATCCCGCCATGAGCACCACGCTTCCCGACCGCCTTTCCGTCAACCCGCGCAGCCCGTTCTACGACGGCGCCGTGCTCGAACGCGGCATCGGCGTGCGCTTCAAGGGCGTCGAGCGCAACAACGTCGAGGAATACTGCATCTCCGAAGGTTGGGTACGGTTGCCCGTGGGCAAGTCGCTTGACCGCCACGCCAACGCCATGACCATCAAGACCAGCGGCGAAGTGGAAGTGTGGTTCCTGGACAGCGCGCCCACCGGCTGAGCCGTCGGGCGATGGCGTTGCAAAAAGAAAGGGGCGGCCATGGCCGCCCCTCAGGGTTTGACGTGCGCCTCTGGGGGCGCATCACCAGCGGGTCAGATACGACCCATCACCAACAGCACGATGATGATCAGCACCACCAGGCCCAGGCCGCCGCTCGGGCCGTAGCCCCAGCTCCGGCTGTGGCCCCAGGTCGGAAGCGCACCGACCAACAGCAGGATGAGGACGATCAGCAGGATCATGGACAGGGACATGGATGGAACTCCTTGGTTGGGTGATTAACCCACTGCACGTTGCATGCCAAGCCCGCAAAGCCGCGATCAAACGCCCCTTGCGCACGCCATACCTGTCGGAACAATGCAAAAAGCCCGGTGCAGGCGCCTGCAGCCGGGCGTTCTGCCTTGAACGGTTGCCGGTCAGGCCGCAGTCAACGGCTCATCGGCCTGTTCGCCGGCGTGGAAGGTTTCGTACACCAGCACCGGGATCGCCAGCTCGCCCAGGTGGTGTTCCAACAGCGGCTTCACCTCGCTCCAGTCCATGCCGCCCACGCCGGTCGCCAGGCGCGGCAGGGCCAGGCTGGTCCAGCCTTCGCGTGCGGCTTCGGCCACCAGCGCTTTGAGCGCGTGGTTGATATTGGCCGCGGAGGCCTTGCCCGGCTTGGCGCCGTGGTCGTAGCTGCCTTCCTGGGTGAACAGCGCCACGATGCGCGGCCCCTGCGCACCGGCCCAGGTCCACAGACCGCCGGCCTTGGGATGCTGGGTCTGGCAGTAGTGGCGGAAGTCCTTGTACATCGCCGGCTGCTGCTCGCGCAGGGAATGGGCCAGGCCCTGGCCGAAATCATCGTTGGGAGCAACGCCGTGGGCGATGGCCTGGGCCTGGCTCTTGAGCAGGTCGCCCGATACGTAGCGGATCATGGTGTTCCTCTGGCCAATGGGCCGATGGGGTCTGAGCCCCAGTCTGCGCGGCCGCGCGCCGGCGACCATTGACCTGCATCAACTGCGGCCCCGGGGCGACGCCCGCCGCGATGCCCTGGCGTTCGGTCAATGCATGGGGCTGGCGCCTCAGGTACCGCAGAAGGTCTGCAGCACGCGCTGTCCGGGTTCGGGCGGGACCATGAAGGGACGCGATGCCGGCGTGTCGTCCCAGGGCCGGCGGATGGCGGCCAGCAGCGCTTCGAACGGCGCCAGGTCGCCCTGCTCGGCGGCGACCAGGGCTTCGTGCACGCGGTGGTTGCGCGGAATGACGGCCGGGTTCGCCATGCGCATCGCCGCGGCGCGCACGGCGGCCGTGCGCGGATCGCTGGCCAGGCGGTGCCGCCAGCGCGCCCGCCACGCGTCGAACGCGGGCGAGCGCGGCAGGGCCAGCAGGCCCTCGGGTTCGCGACCTTGCGCAGCCTCGGCCAGCGCGCGGAACACCAGCGTGTAGTCGGCGGCCACGGCGCGCATGGCCTCCAGCAGGTCCTGCGCCAGCGCCTGGTCGCCGTCTTCGGCGCTCGACAGGCCCAGCTTGGCGCGCATGCCGTCCAGCCACGACGCCTCCGACCATGCAGGCATTGCCTCGATCACCGCACTGGCCTCGGCCAGCGCCACCTCGCCATCGGCGTCGATCAGCGCCAGCAGCGTCTCGGCCAGGCGCGCCACGTTCCAGCGCACCAGGGCCGGCTGGTTGGAAAACGAATAGCGGCCGGCGCGGTCGATCGAGCTGAACACCTTGCCCGGGTCGTAGTCGTCCAGGAAGGCGCAGGGGCCGTAGTCGATGGTTTCGCCCGACAGCGTGGTGTTGTCGGTGTTCATCACCCCGTGGATGAAGCCCACGTGCTGCCACTGCGCCACCAGCGCCGCCTGCCGGCGCGCCACGGCTTCGAGCAGGGCCAGGTACGGCCGCGGCGCGTGCGCCGCTTCGGGGTAGTGGCGGGCGATGACGTAGTCGGCCAGCTGGCGCACGCCGTCGGTAGCACGGCGCGCCGCTAAAAACTGCAACGTCCCCCCGCGGACGTGGCTGGCCGCCCCGCGCGCCAGCACCGCGCCGGGCACCGGCCCCTCGCGGAATACGTGCTCGCCGGTGGCCACCGCCGCCAGCGAGCGCGTGGTGGGCAGGCCCATCGCATGCATGGCTTCGCTGATCAGGAACTCGCGCAGCACCGGTCCGATCGCGGCGCGGCCGTCGCCGTTGCGCGAGAACGCCGTGGGGCCCGCGCCCTTGAGCTGCAGGTCGCGGCGCTGGCCGTGGCGATCAATCAATTCACCCAGCAGGATGGCGCGGCCGTCGCCCAGCTGCGGCACGAAGTGGCCGAACTGGTGGCCCGCATAGGCCATGGCCAGCGGCAGCGCGCCCACCGGAACCTTGTTGCCCGCGAACACGTCGGCGGCATCATCGCCGCGGGTGATGCCCAGCTCCGCGGCCAGCGCATCGTTGAACGCCAGCAGGCGCGGCGCCTTCACCGGCGTGGGGTCCACGCGCTGCCAGAACTTCGCCGGAAGGGCTGCGTAGGTGTGTTCGAAAGGCAGCGCGCCGGCGGCCGGGAGGGAGTCGTCCATGCCTTTCAAGGTGGATGCGAAGCCCGCACAACACAAGCCGGGGCTCAGGCCGAAGCTCGCACCGGGGCCGGGGCGCCGTGCACGCCGCGCCCGACCCTGGCCGGCAACCATCGCCCGCTGCGCTTGGCCAGGCGGATGAAAACGGCCAGCGATATCGCCACCACGCCCAGGCAAAGCAACGCGTCTTCGGGACCAAACACGCCGCCAGTCAGCCAGCCCGGGCCGCGATAGGCGCTCTCGAACGGCGCCAGCGCGCGCCAGTCGCTGATGCCAGAAAGCGGCAGGCCGGTGAGGATGATGGCGAAGTTCCAGAAAGCGTGGTGCGCCGTCACCACCCACAGGCTGCGCGTCCACGCATACAGCGCGGTCCAGAGGGCGCCGATCAGCGTGCCTGCGACCATCGTGGTGGCCAGCTCCATGTTGCTGGCGGGCGCGTTGGACAGGTGCATCGCCGCGAACACCAGCGACTGCAGCCACATCGCCGCAGTGCTGCCCAGCCCGTCTTCCAGGGTGCCGAACAGCACGCCGCGGTAGACGACTTCTTCCATGAAGGCCGCGATGAGGATCAGGCCCGCCACGCCCAGCAGCGCCGGCGAGCCGCCCGGCGCCGCCACCACCACGTAGTACCCGGCGGCGAACCCCGCCAGCGTGACCACCGAGATGTGCGCCGCACCGCCCAGGCCACCGGCCATCACCGCCAGCGGACGAAAACGCAGGTCCGGCGCGGGACCCGGCAGCACCCAGCGCCGCCACGCCGCGTAGGCCAGCAGCACGGCCAGGAAAATGCCGGTGCGGCGCAGCAGGCTCAGCGTCGCCGGCTCCGGCGCGAATGCCGCCGCGGCCAGCGGCACCAGGCCCTGGCGGACCAGCAGCACGGCCGCCACCACCATCAGCAGGCCCAGCAGGCCGTGCTTCAACATTCGGCCGATCATCTTCCCTGTCGACACCTTGGGTTTCCTTTCGCCGGATCGCGGCGGCACGCGCCGGCACGGTGGCGTCGGCACGGCCACGGTATCGGCGGCATCGAAGCATGGATACCGCCATAACGGCACGATGCCCATGCATAATTGCATGGACTTTCGGCACGGAATGCGCGATGGACTGGAGCGACCTGCGTGTGTTCCTGGCCATTGCCCGCGAGGGCAAGCTGGGCGCCGCCGCCCGCACGCTGGCGCAGACCCAGCCCACCATGGGCCGCCGCCTGCGTGCGCTGGAAGCGGCCATCGGCCACCCGCTGTTCCGCCGCACCGCCGAGGGCTTCGTGCTCACCGAAGAGGGCGGCGCGGTGCTGCGCCACGCCGAGCGCATGGAGGCCGAGGCGCTGGCCATCGAACGGGAACTCGCAGGCCAGGCCCAGCAGCTCGAGGGCCCGCTGCGCGTGACCAGCTCGGACTGGTTCGGCGTGACCCTGCTGGCCCCGGTGCTGGCGGATTTCTCGCGCCTGCATCCGCGCGTGATGGTGGAACTGATCACCGATGCGCGTTTCCTCAGCCTGTCGCGCCGCGAAGCCGACCTGGCCTTCCGCATCCGGCGCTTCACCGAGCCCGACGTGGTGGCCAGCAGGCTGATGCACATTCCCTACGCCGCCTACCAGCGCGCGGGCGCCCCCCGGCCCGAGCGTGGCGACGGCCGCGGCACGGCGCTGATCGCACTGGACTCGGCGTTCTCGGGCGCGCCCGACGACAGCTGGCTGCAAACGCTGCTGCCGCACGCGCACGTAGCGCTGCGCAGCAACAACCGCGACGTGCAGGCGCGGCTATGCCTGCAGGGGGCCGGCGTGTGCGTGCTGCCGCGCCCGCTGGGCGCCCGGCTGCCTGGTCTGGAGCGCCTGGACCTGGGCGAAGACCCGCCCGGCCGCGACACCTGGCTGGGCTATCACCGCGACCTGCGGCGCCTGGCGCGGCTGCGCGCGCTGATCGATTTCGTGGTGGCGCGGCTGGCGTCCTGAGGCCGCCAGCGCAAGACCGGCAATACGCTTCGCAAGCCGGCGCGCAACCTTATGGCAGCGTGACTTTGGGAGCGGTGGCGAAAGGCTTGATACCGAAGTGCGGGTAAATCTCGGACGGGTAGTACACCGTGCCGTCCTTCACCACCGCGCGAATGGTCTTGATGGCCTTGAGGTCGGCGGTGGGGTCGCCCGGCACCAGGAAGAAATCGGCCAGCTTGCCCTTCTCGATCGAGCCCGTGCTCTGGTTCTGGCCGAGGTACATGGCCATGTCCCAGGTGGCCAGGCGCAGCACTTCGGCCGGCGTGTAGCCCAGCTGGTTGAACAGTTCGAGTTCGCGATGGAAGGTGAACGAGCCGCCCAGGTCGGTGCCCGGAATCAGCAGGATGCCGCGCTCGCGCATCTGCCGAAGCGTGTCCATCAGCTTGGTGTAGGCCACGGCGTACGCCTCGGCATCGCCGGGCGCGGACATGTCGGCCCAGCCTTGGCGCGCGCTGCGCTGTTCACCCACCGGCAGGTTGTCGATGTAGTCCACCGCACCCTGCGGCACGGCACCGCCGCGGTTGAGCAGCAGGTTCTCGTGGATGGCGATGGTGGGCTCCACCGCCACCTTGCGGTCGGCGATGTGGGCCAGCGTGCGCTGCACCGGCGCCGACTGCAGGTCCAGCGTGGCCAGCCGCTTGAGGGCGGTCAGGCGGAACAGGGTGCGCGTGTCTTCTTCGGGCTTGATCACCCAGCCCAGTGCGATCTGGTTGATGTGGGTGAGCTCGTCGTAGCCGGCATCCACCATCGCATCGGCGTTGGAAAAGGCCGGCACGTGGCCCGCCACGCGCAGCCCAAGGCGATGGGCTTCGGTGGCGGCGATGGCCGACCATTCGGGCTTCATGCTGTTGTACAGCTTCACCTGGCCGTAGCCGCGCGCGGCGTACCAGCGCACGGCGGCCAGGGTCTCGGCCTCGCTGTCGACCAGGATGCCGTTGTTGGAATTGAACGGGCTCTTGCCCTCGATGAAGCCGCTGCGGTGGATGCGCGGGCCGCCGATGGCGCCGGCCTCGATGCGGGCGATCAGCGCGTCCAGCACCGCGTTGTCGTTGCCCATGTCGCGCACCGTGGTGACGCCGGCCGCGACGTTCAGCAGCGCACCTTCCTGCCCGGTGTGGCCGTGCATTTCGTACAGCCCGGCAACCAGGGTGCCGCCCTCGCCCTCCACCAGCACCTCGCCCGGCGACACCGCACTGTCGATGGACTGGATGCTGCTGATGTGGCGGCCGTTGATCACCACGCTGACCGGCGCCGACAGCGCCAGCTCCTGCGGATCGAAGATGCGCACGTTGCGGAAGCGCACCGGCGCGCCGTAGCGGTGCGCGGTGAGCTTCTGTATTTGTTCCAGGCGCTGCGTGCTCAGGTCGGCGGCCATTTGGCGCAGACGCACCTGTTCGCCCTCGAAGCCTTCGCGCACCACCACGCTGCCCGGTGAAACCACCGCGAACAGGGCCTGCTTTTCGTCCAGCAGCACATAGTCAGGCGCGTACTCCAACCCACTGACGGCGTGCACGCGCACGGTGATGGCCTGTTTGCCGTCGGTTACCGACAGCGGTTCGCCCACGACCACCCGCACTTCACCGCCCGGCAGGGCCGGCAGCGTGCGGTTGGCGTCCTTCAGCAGTACCCGGGCATAAAGCCCCAGCGACCAAGGGCTGGCGGCCTGGCCGATGTAAAGGCTGGGCTCGGTGACCTTGGCGCTGCCCTCGCCCACGGAGTCCTTCCAGGCGGCCTGGCCGTCGGCCAGCGCGAAGCGCTCGTCCACCTTGCTTCCAAAGGTGGTGGCGCCGGTGATGGTCCACTGCGTGGGCAGGCCGCCGGCGTCGAGCTGCAGCGTCTCGGCGATGGTGGGGCCGCGGCCGTTGTTCTTGACGTCGAATTCAATCGTGACCCTGTCGCCGTCGTGCCTAGCCACCAGATGGCCGACCTTGTTGCCACCGGTCACCACGCTGAACTTTTCTTCGGTGGTGGCGGCAAGCGCCAGGCCCGGGATCAACAGCAACACCGCCATTCCTGATGCAAAACGCATGTGCCGCTCCTGGGCCAGTTCGATCCCCGGACTGTGCTCGATCGCCCGGTGGCTTACAAGATCACAGGTGGCCGCAGACCCCTTGGCATGCGGTCGGCCCGTGGATCAGTCGCAGCCTTTGCGTGCGGACAGGCGGAAGATCGGCCTGTCGGCCACGAACTCGCCCCAGAAGATGGGTTCGTAGACGGCATCCACCGCGATGGACGTGATGGCGGGCTGGCCACCCTCCACCGCAGACGCGCCCAGCGTGCGCGTAAGCACGCCCACCGACCTGGACTGCAGTGGCACCAGCGGACACGTGGGGCAGAAGCCCTCGAGCATCTGCAGGGTCACCGCCGTCACCGAAGGCTGGTAGTCCTTCTGCCCGATCAGCCAGCGCGGGAAGCCGTTCTCGTCGTAGACATAGGCCGCGTAGATTTCCGTGTTGGGCAGGATCTGCGCGCTGAAGCCATGGCCCGGTTCCTCCGGCGAGAACCAGTGGCCGCTGGCATCGAGCCTCTGCCCGGCCATCATCGGGCACTGGTCGTCGCCCAGGCGCGTAAGCGTTTCCCACCCGGCATCGCCGTCGAGGTTGTAGCCGAACGCAAGCTTGGGAGAAACACCCGCCGCGCCCTCAAGCACGGTCAGCGTGGCCGAGCCGACGCGCACCGCGCGCGTGGTTTCGCCGCGGCTGACGCGCAGCAGGTCCACGGGCCACTGGGCCTGGTCGGCGGCGGGCGCAGGCGCCTGGGTGTAGTACCAGGTGGCGGTGCCGTCCTGCAGGTAGGTGTACCAGACCATCAGCCACTGGTCGCCCGCGAAATCCAGGAACAGACCGTGGCCAGGGCGAGCCGGGTTGAAGTAGTGGCCCGGGCGGAACGCCGGCCGCGCGCCCTGCGGCACCACCCTCGCGCTCAGCGTCACCGAAGCGGGCGTCGCGCTGCGGTTGGCCGGCGTGAGGTACCAGCGACCTTTCTTGAGCTGCGAACCCGACAGCGTGATGGACTGGGCCGCGCCCGGAAGCGACGACACCGCGTCGGCCAACCCACGCGCCGGTGCCGGCGCGATCGTCGGGGAAGACGGCTGCGCGCTGTGCGACGCGAACAGGCTGACTTCGCCCTGCCCTTCCAACGTGAAGGTGACCGACTGCGCGTTCACCGGCACGTCGAACACAATGCGCTCCTGCGCATCTCCCGCCGCCAGACGCACGTCGCGCCGCTCGCCCGGCGCCAGCACGTGCGGCGCGTCGATGGCGCCGTTGCGATGAAGGCGGATCGGCTCGTTGTAGATCATCTGGCCGGGCGCCGAGGCGATCATCAGGTAGCCCAGGCGACGCTCGCCCGGCAGCAGGCTCGGAATGTCCCAGCCGAGCCGAATCGGGACAAGCATGCCCGACATGCGGGCCTGGGCGCTGGCCACCAGCTCGCGATTGACCGGAACCATGGCCACCGCGCCCAGTTCCAGATCGATCAGGTCGGTGCCGGTGCCGCCGGCGCGCGTATTCTGCACCAACGCCCAGTAGCGCGTTTCCGGCGCGAACGGCTCGCGGCGCAGCACCAGCTCGCACAGGTCGCGCGCCAGGCCACTGTCCCTGCGGCAGGCGACCGCGCCGGCGGACGGCGTGTTGCCGGGGCCGACGAACAGCGACAGGCTGCCCACGGTGGCGGATTCCGCGACAGCCAGCACGCGCACCTCCACCGCCGTGGCGGTGGGGTTGGCCGGCACCGCCACGGAAGTCCACGTGACGCCGCCGGACAGCGAATCAAACGGCAGCAGCGGGGTCGGGTCCTGGGCAAGCACGGCCTGGCGCGAGCCGGGCACGATCATCTGGGTGCCGCTCAACAGCGCAGTCTCCGCGAAGAGCGCTGGCCGTTCGATGTCCACATATCCTTTCTCGGCTTCGGCCAGGAACGGCTCGGACACGTTGCCACGGTCCACGTCGTCATCAAGGATCCTGCCGATGGCCTGGTCGGAGAGGGTGTAAGCCCCGACCACGTTGGTGTAGTCCAGGACAAGGGCCTCATCGAATTCGTCCTCCACGTCCGGCGTCACCGGCACGTCGAACCACCCTGCGACCTGGCCCGCCGGAATCACCACTTGGCGGCTCACGCCCGTGTAGTCGACACCTTCGGTAGCACTGATATCCCGGGTGGCCGCATTGAACGTGACGTTGTTGGCCGCGGCCGCCGACAGGGAAAGCGGGAAGCGCAGAACCGTGCTCCCGCTGTTGCCCTCCAGCACCGACGCTTCACCCACCCGGAGCGTCGGAGGATCGGGCGGGCCGTCCGAATCTTCGATGGCGCCGCCGAAGCTGCCCACGCTTCGCAGCCCCACCGTGTTGCTGATCTGCAGGCTGAGGAATTCCGTCGACTCCACGAGGTCATCGGCCAGCACCGTGACGTCCACGGTGGCTGAATTCCCGCCCTCGGGGATGCGGATGCCGGTCAGGGTGAGCGGCTCGTAGTCCAGGCCGGCCTGCGCCGTGCCGTCCACGGTCCTGGCGTCGAAACTGGCGCCGCCCGCCAGGACTTCGCCATTCACCTCGAGCCGGAAGCGAAGAATCCGGGTGCCGCTGTCGGGCTCGCGGACCTGCGCCACGCCGGCCAGCATCGTCGGCAGGGTGAGCACCTGCACGACGCCCGATGCCTGGGAAAGCGGGCCGGGGCCAGCGGCGTTGTAAGCCCGCACGAAGTACCGATACTGGCCCCCGTTCACCTGGCCAGCCACCCGGCGCGAGAGCGAAAGCGGGTCACTTTCGGAAGACGGATCGAACACGGCACCGCCAGGGTCACCCACCACTTCGTAACGGGTGATCGGGCTTCCGCCGTCCGAAGCGGGCGGCTGGAAACCGACCCTTACGAAGGTGCCCAGACCTTCGAACACCGCCGTCACGGCCCGGGGCGCGCCGGGTGGACTGACGTTGGTGGCCCACGGGACGCGGCGGCCCGCCATCAGCACGATTCGCCCGTCGAAACCGGCCACGGCGGCATCGGTGATGCCGTCACCGTTGAAATCGCCATACACGACGCTGTCCCGCCCGAACGTCGACTGGGGCCCGAAGGTGGCGGGCGAATCTGACACCGCGAACTCGCGCAGCGGTTCGAAATTCCCGGCGCGATTCAGGCGCATGCCGATGCGCGCCCGCTCATTGTTGGACACGTTGGCCAGGTCGCGCTGGCCGTCGCCGTCGAGGTCGACGTAGTCGAAAGTGCGCGCACGCGCCGGCAGCGCGATGCGAACGGGGGCAGACAGCTGCCCGCCGGCATCCTGCACGAACACATGGCTTTCAGTGAGCACGGACGAAGAGAAGAACTCGGTGAACGACGGGTTGGCCATCATCACGTCGTCGCGGCCGTCGCCGTTGAAATCGAGGACGGCGACGTCGGAATAGTTGCGACGAGCCGCCGACGTGTCCGGGCCGGCAAAGCCGCCCGTACCGTCACCGAAGAGGATGGCGACCGGATACGCAGCCATGGGGAACTGCGGCGAGAGCAGGCCGACCAGATCGACTGCACCGTCGCCGTTGATGTCGCCCGCCTCGAGGCGGAAGAAGCGGCTCTTGCCCGTCGGGATGATGCGGGTGCGCGGCAGCGCGCCAGTGCCGTCGCCATACCGGATGACGATCTCGGCCGGCGTGTTGCCAGCGTCCGAGCGCTCGCTCTGCACCACGTCAACATGGCTGTCCCCGTCAACGTCCATGGCCACCGGCGGCGACAGCGCCACGCGCCGGTCGGCCTGGTAGCTGGTGTTGGCGAAAGTGCGGCCGGCACCGATACGCGCCACCACCAAGCCTTGGGTGGTGGACACCAGCACTTCCGGCCTGCCGTCCCGGTTCAGGTCAGCCGTGGCCAGCCCGACCACTGCCTTGCCGGGCGAAAGCGCCGACAGCACGAACTCCTGCGGCTCAGGCGCCTGCCCGTCGGCGCGCTGGAACAGGAACACCAGCCGCACGTCGGTCCAGTTGTTGGCCAGGGTGACCAGGTCAAGGCGACCATCGAGGTCGAAATCACCGGATTCCACCCATTCGCGCTGACCGAAGCCGCTGTCGATCGTCGCCACGCTCCAGGCGTAGGCAAGGTCATGGCGTTCGCCCGCGGCGCGGGCCGGAACCGCGGCCAAGGCCAGCAGCAGCGCAGCGGCCAGCCATGCCGTGGACGGGAGGTGCAGCTTGCGCCAGCTCGACATGCGGGATCCGTGGGGGCAAATGGTCCCGGGAGTCTAAGTGCCGCATCCGGACCGGACAATCAGAAATAGTCCCTTCACATCCGCGTAGCCGTCCACTCAATCGCCCGGCGACATGCCGGCCGTTATGGTCCGGCGCAAGCCTCAGCCTGGCCGGTGCTGCCGGTAAATCTGCAGCAAAAGCCCCAGGCAAACGAACGAGCCCAGGACCGGCACGAAGGCCAGCACGCCCAGCAGCATCGCCACCGGGCCAGACTTCCCCAGGCCCAGGCTGCAGCGGTAGGCACCGAAGGCCGACACCGCGCCCAGCAGCAAGGCCAGCGCCTGCAGGGCCGTGCCCTTGGCGAAGGACGTGGCCAACAGCAGCAGGATGAAGCTGCCGGCGCCGACCAGCAGCGCGATTACTGGCGCACCGCCGACGCGGCCCTCGCCGGCCCGGCCGGGAGCCGCCGCGGATCCGCGTCGCTGCGCCAGCGTGGGCAGCAGCTGGTGCGGCTGACGGATCTGGTCCAGCAGCAACGTCGCATCCAGCAGCGTGCCCGCAGTGATGCCGGCCTTTCGGGCATCGGCCGAGCCACGCGACTGCGCCAGCAGCATCAGCGCATTGGCGGCCAGCAGGTCCTGCGGCACGCCGCTGCCGTTTCGATACGCCTGCCCCAGTTGGAACGTAGCTTCGCCATGCCCACCGTTGGCCGCCTGGCTGAACCAGTGCAGCGCGCGCGCCGCATCCTGCGGCCGCCCATCACCGTGCTGGAAGCACACGCCAAGATTGAACTGGCATTCCACGTCGCCGCGCTCGGCGCCACGGGTGAAGGCATCGGCGGCCTTGGCCATGTCCTGGGGTACGCGCTGGCCGGTGATGTATTCCACGCCAAGGTCGAACCAGGCCCCGTCGTCGCCGCCCTGGGCGCGGGCGCGGACCTTGTGCACCGCGTCGGCAGGGTCTTCGGGAAGGGCCCGCGGCGCCAGCGCAGGGGCGGCCGGCGGCGGCGCGACAGCGGCCAGACGCGCACGGCGCCAATGCTCGAAGCGCTCATCCAGCACCGGCGCCAACCGGTCGAAGTTCTCCCAAGTGTCGGGCACGCCGCAGAAGCCGTCGGTGGTTTCGCCGCCATCGGGCATGTCGCCGCGGAACACCTGCTGGTAGTCGGCATGGAAGTGCGAGGCGTAGTAGCTGGCGGTAAACGCGTCGCCGACGTCGCTGAGGTCGTCGTCCAGCAGCTTGCCGTCGCACTTGTCGAAGAAAAGCTGCGACCCGGTAATCTGGCGCGCCCGAAGCGGCGCCAGCGTGGCTTCGTCGAAACCCGGGTCCAGCAGCCCCTTCAGCGCGGCCCACGCCAGGTACATGCCGGCATGAGTCCCGCCTGCCTCATTGGGCAGGTCGGTTTCAAAGTTCAGGAAGCAGTATTCGGCGTCGTCGTACTTCATTGGCCGGATATTAACCAACCGAAGGGTCTGGCAGCCAGCGGGGCGTCGGGGGCGGCAGGGGCCTGCAAAAAATCCTCAGGCCGGCAGTTTGCAGTGACCGTGGCACTGCATTGCGCATGAGCCCCTGCCGCGCCTGGGCGTTGCGCATTGCAGGATGAGCGATGCCGGGCTTTGAGAAAAAACCGTGCACTGCGCCAGCGTTCCTGGCGGCGCGCCGTTGCGTTCTCATACATCCGCGCTGCGGATACTCGGGCTTGCTGCACACCCCCGCAGCCAGAAAGGAGAAACCCATGGACAAGAACAGAACCGAAGGCGCCACGCGCCAGGTCAAGGGCACCGTGAAGGAGTTGGCCGGCAAGGTCACCGGCAACAAGTCGAAGGAAGTTGCCGGCAAAATCGAAAAGAACATCGGCAAGGCACAGCGCAACATTGGCGAAGCGGCTGATGAAGCGCGCGACGCAAGCCGCAACGACAAATAGTTCACCCTGCCTTCCGGCGGCCGGGGCGCTCGACCCGTCCGCCGTAAAGGCAGTTCACGCTGCCGTAAAGACGACAACGGCACACTGGCTTTTCATCCGCGCGCAGAGGCAACCGCCATGAACACCAAACACGTCTACCTGGTCGACACCCTGGACGAAGCCGCGCAAGCCGTTGGCGCCGCGCGCCGCGCCGGCATTGCCGAAGACGGCATCGCCCTGATCGCACGCCACGACATTGAACTGGACGCCATCCCCGAGGGGATGCTCGACAGCCGCACCGATTTCGCGCCTGCCGCGCTGCAGGGTGCCGCCGTGGGCGGCGCCACCGGCCTGGTGGCCGGGCTGATCGCAGTGGCCATTCCGCCGATCGGCATGACCCTGGTCGGCGCAGCCGCCGTGGCGGCGGTGGGCGCACTGGCCGGCACGTGGTCGTCGGCGATGATGGGATCGGCCCTGCCTGATCCGGTGCGCCGCAAGTTCGAGGCCGAAGTCGAGTCCGGTCGCATCCTTGTAGTGATCGATGGCGACGAAGAACATCTCAATGCCGCCGGCGCCGGGATAGTCGCGGTGGGCGGCACGCGAATGCCGTTTGAAGAGACGTCGGCGCTGTCCTGAGCAGCGCTACTGTCCGCGCTTCCGCAGCCCCGCAACGCGTGGTTCTGCGGACAGGCCGCCGATTTCCTTGATGGCCGCAGGTTGGCTGCGTTGGTCAGAGCGAGGAAAGGAAGGTGGCGACATCCGCCAGCGCTTTGCGCTCGATCGCCGGCACGCGGCAGCCCGGCGCCGGATGCCCCACCACCAGCAGCAGGTAGGGCACTTCGTTGCGGGGACGACCCAGCAGTTCGTTGAGGAAGGCCATCGGGCTGGGGGTGTGCGTGAGCGTTGCCAGGCCTGCGTCATGCAGCGCGGCAATCAGCATGCCGCAGGCGATGCCGGTGGATTCGTGCGGGTAGTAGCGCTTGGCCTTGTGACCCTCCACTTCCGGGCCGGTGCGCTCGTAGAAGACCGCGATCAGCCAAGGCGCGATTTCCAGGAAGGGCTTCTCGGCGTCGGTGCCCAGGTGGGCCAGCGCCTTGAGCCATTCGTCGGGCGCGCGCCGCTGGTAGAACTCGCGCTCTTCCATTTCTGCAGCCTCGCGGATGCGGTGCTTCAGGGCCGGGTCGGAAATGGCGACGAAGTGCCAGGGCTGCTGGTTCGCGCCGCTGGGCGCACTGGCCGCTGCACGCAGGCAGGCTTCGATGACTTCGCGCGGCACCGGCGTGGGCGCGTAATCGCGCACCGTGCGTCGGCGCACCATCTGGTCGGCGAACGCCGCCGCACGGGCGAGGCGTTCGGAATCGTCAAGGACGGGCGGCGGGGACAAAGGCTGGGTCGGGGAATTGGACATGGCCAAGCCGGCGTGGGGTGCGGCCTACTTTAGCTGAAGCGTGCATCCCATGCTGTTGCTCTAAGTGCGCCAGCGCACATCGCCGCCAAAGCCTGCGCCGGACACTGACCTGTGCAACACGTTGCCACGTCAGCTTCGATGCTCCCGCAAAACGCTCGCTCAAGGGCAGACGCGTAGACTCACGGCGACATGCCCTTTCCGGAGAACGCGATGGATCCGCACCCGCACGCCTGCCACTCGCACGACGCCAGCAGGCCAAGCCCGGCGCCCGCACCTCCAGGCGCGATCTACACCTGCCCCATGCACCCCGAAATCCGCCAGGAAGGCCCCGGCACCTGCCCCATCTGCGGCATGGCGCTGGAACCGGTGATGCCGTCCGACGCTGACGACGACAACCCCGAGCTGCGCGACTTCAGCCGCCGCTTCTGGTTCACGCTGCCGCTGTCGGCGGCGGTGCTGGTGCTGGCGATGTTCGGGCACAGCTGGTCGTGGCTTTCGAGCGACGTGCGCACCTGGCTGGAATTGGTGCTGGCCACGCCCGTGGTGCTGTGGGCCGGCTGGCCGTTCTTCGTGCGCGGCGTCGCCTCCATCCGCAGCGGCAACCTCAACATGTGGACGCTGATCATGACCGGCGTGTCCGCAGCGTACGCCTACAGCATTGCCGCAACGCTGGTGCCGGACTTCTTCCCCGCCTCGTTCCAGGAACATGGCCGGGTCGGCGTGTACTTCGAAGCCGCCGCAGTGATCGTGTCGCTGACCCTGCTCGGGCAGCTGCTGGAGCTCAAGGCGCGCTCGCAAACCTCGGCGGCGATGAAAGCCCTGCTCAACCTGGCGCCCAAGACCGCGCGCCGGCTGCGCGAGGACGGCACTGAAGAAGACGTCGCGCTGGACCAGGTGCAGGTCGGCGACCGCCTGCGGGTGCGGCCCGGCGAAAAGGTGCCGGCCGACGGCGAAGTGGTCGAAGGCCAGTCCAGCATCGACGAGTCCATGCTTACCGGCGAGTCCATGCCCGTGGGCAAACAGGTAGGCGACAGCGTGATCGGCGCCACCCTCAACACCTCCGGAAGCCTGGTGATCAAGGCCACCAGGATCGGCGCCGGTTCGCTGCTCAACCAGATCGTCGAGCTGGTGGCCAAGGCCCAGCGTTCGCGCGCACCCATGCAGCGGATGGCCGACAGGGTGTCGTACTGGTTCGTGCTGGCGGTGCTGTCGGTTTCCGTCGTGACGCTGCTGGTCTGGGGATTCTTCGGGCCGGAGGCTTCGTGGGTGTACGCCGTACTCAACGCGGTCTCGGTGCTGATCATCGCCTGCCCCTGCGCGCTGGGGCTGGCCACGCCGATGTCGATCATGGTGGCCACCGGCCGCGCGGCGAATCTTGGCGTGCTGTTCCGCGACGCCGAGGCGATCGAGACCCTGCGCAAGATAGACACCCTGATCGTGGACAAGACCGGCACGCTCACCGCCGGCAAGCCCGCCTTCCGCGAAGTGGTCGCGGCCTCCGGGCAGGACGCCGACGCGGTGCTGCGCCTGGCCGCCAGCCTCGACCAGGGCAGCGAACATCCACTGGCCGAGGCGCTGGTCAACGAAGCGAACGCGCGCAAGCTGTCGCTGGCCAAGGCGGAGGATTTCGAGTCGACGTCCGGCATCGGCGTGCGCGGCCGTGTCGACGGCAAGACCCTGGCGCTGGGCAACACCGCGCTGATGGACACCGACAAGGTGGACGTCTCGGCGCTCACCGGCGACGCCGAGCGGCTGCGCAAGGCGGGCGCCAGCGTGATGTTCCTGGCCACCGACGGCGCGCTGGCCGGGCTGCTGGCCGTGGCCGACCCGATCAAGGACTCCACGCCGGCCGCGATTGAGGCGCTGAAGGCGTCAGGCATGCGCCTGATCATGGCCACCGGCGACGGTGAAACCACCGCCCGCGCCGTGGCGAAGGACCTGGGCATAGCCGAGGTGCACGGCGAAGTGCGGCCGCAGGACAAGGCCGACCTGGTGGCCCAACTCAAGAAGGACGGCCGCTGCGTGGCCATGGCCGGGGACGGCATCAACGATGCCCCTGCGCTGGCCGCGGCCGATGTCGGCATCGCCATGGGCACCGGCACCGACGTGGCGATGTCCAGCGCCCAGGTGACATTGGTGAAGGGCGACCTGCGCGGCATCCTGCGGGCGCGCCAGGTGTCCGAGGCCACCGTGGCGAACATGAAGCAGAACCTCGGCTTCGCCCTGGTCTACAACGCCGTCGGCGTGCCTCTGGCCGCGGGCGTGCTGTATCCCGCCTTCGGCCTGCTGCTGAGCCCGATGTTCGCCGCGCTGGCGATGAGCCTGAGTTCGGTTTCGGTGGTGGCCAACGCGCTGCGGCTGCGACGCATGGCGGTGGACGATTAGGCGCTGGAGCGCCCCGCGCCGGCGGCATGCCGCGGCCGCCTTGACAGCGACGGGGCACGGGCGCGAAATCAAACGCCGACCCCTGCTGGAGTGTCGCCCGAAATGAATCTCGTCATCGCACTGGGCGGCAATGCGCTGCTCAAGCGCGGCCAGCCGCCCGACCCCGCGCTGCAGCGCGCCAACATCGCCGCCGCGGCCGCTGGCCTGGCGCCGGTGATCCGCCGGCACGACGTGGTGCTGACCCACGGCAACGGCCCGCAGGTGGGTCTGCTGGCGCTGCAGGCGATGGCGGATCCCGCACGGCCAGCGTTTCCGCTCGACGTCCTGGGCGCCGAAAGCGAGGGCATGATCGGCTACGTGCTGGAACAGGAATTGATCAACCAGCTGCCCGGCCGCCAGTTCGCCACCCTGCTCACGCAGGTGGTGGTGGATTCGCGCGACCCGGCCTTCGCCAGCCCGGCCAAACCCATTGGCCCGGTGTACCCGGAGGCCGAAGCCAAAGCGCTGGCGGCTGAAAAAGGCTGGACCGTTGCACCGGACGGTGCGCACTGGCGCCGCGTGGTCGCCTCGCCCGCGCCACTGCGCATACTGGCCCTGCCGGCGATCAAGCGCATGGCCGAGGCGCAGGTGACGGTGATCTGCGCCGGGGGCGGCGGCATCCCGGTGGCGATGGATGCCGACGGCCGGCTCTGCGGCGTGGAAGCGGTGATCGACAAGGACGCCGCCAGCGCGCTGCTGGCCATCGAACTCGGCGCCGATGCCCTGGTGATGCTGACCGACGTGGCCGCGGTGATGACGGATTTCGGCACGCCGCAGGTGCGCGCCCTGAAGCGGGCAACCCCGCGCGGCCTGGCGCAGCATGCCTTCGCGACGGGCTCGATGGGGCCCAAAGTGGCCTCCGCCGTGGCGATGGCCAAGGCGGGAAAGCGCGCCGCGATCGGATCAATCACCGAACTCGAGGCCATCCTGGCCGGCAACGCCGGCACCTGGATCGTGCCCGACAGCGCATCGGACGAACCGGACTTGTCCTGGTGGTAAGCGCCTTCCCGGCTCAGCGCCGCCCGGCCATGGGCTGCTGTTGGGTGATGCAGTGGATGTCGCCGCCGCCGAGCAGGATTTCCCGCGCCGCCACGCCGATGACCCGGCGATCGGGGAAAGCGCGCTGGATCAGACCGGCCGCCGCCGCGTCGGTGCGCTCGTCCAGCAGCGGCATGATCACCGCGCCGTTGCACACGTAGAAGTTCACGTACGACGCCGCCAGCCGCAGACCCGCCTCGCGCGGCAGCGTGCCTTCCACCACGTCCACGCCGCGCGACTCGTCCTGGGTCATGTGCAGCGGGCCGGGCTGGGGAAGCTTGATCACCTCCAGCTTGCGCCCGCGCGCATCCGTGGCCCGGCTGAGCCGCTGGAAGGCGTCCAGGCTGATGGGGTACTGCGGGTCGGCGGTGTCGTCGGTCCAGTCCAGCATCACCACGCCCGGCCGAACGAAGCGCGCCAGGTTGTCCACGTGGCCTTCGGTTTCGTCGTTGTAGACGCCCTTCTCAAGCCAGATGATCTTGCGGATGCCGAGGTATTCGCCCAGTTTGGCTTCGATCTCGTCAGGCGTCAGGTCGGGATTGCGGTCGTGGTTGAGCAGGCATTCGCGGGTGGTGAGCAGCGTGCCGTCGCCGTCCACCTCGATCGAGCCGCCTTCAAGGATCAGTGGCGCGGCGTAGCGCGGCACATTCTCCACTTCCAGGATCTTCTGCCCCACCAGGTCGTCCTGGTCCCACGGTGAGTACAGGCCGCTTTCCAGCCCGCCCCAGGCATTGAACCGCCAGTCCACGCCGCGCACTTCGCCCGCGTCGTTGATCAGGAAGCTCGGGCCGCAGTCGCGCACCCAGGCGTCGTTGCTGGTCATCTCGACCACGCGTACGGCCTCGGGCAGCACCTGCCGGGCGTTGGCGAACTGGCCGGGCGAAACACACATCGTCACCTGCTCGAACGCACTGATGGCGCGCGCCACTTCGGCATAGGCAGCCTGCGCGGGTTTGGCACCCCAGCGCCAGGTGTCGGGGCGCTCGGGCCAGAGCATCCAGGTGCCCTGGTGCGGCTCGAACTCGCCCGGCATCCGGAAGCCGTCGGCGGCCGGGGTGCTGGCCAGGGTGCGGGTCACGGCGTTTGCCCGCGCCGGCGATGATGACGCTGCACCAGCACCTCGCCCAGCGCCAGGGTCACCACGACGCCGATGATGATCGGGCCGGCCGCCGTCCAGTCAATCGGCTCGCCCGGCACCCACACGAAGAACACGATCGCCTGCAGGATGAACAGCACGCACACCGTGGCCAGCAGCCACAGCCAGGCCGTCGGACCCCCCAGGCGATACGGTCGCGGCGTGCCCGGATCAATGCGACGCAGGCGCACGAAGGTCGGGAACAGCAGCAGGTAGGGCAGCAGGAAGATGATCGAGCTGAACGCGAACAGGCTCCAGAACAGGTCCTCGGTGGACTGCGCCAGGAAGCCGTAGCCGAAGATCACGGCCGTTCCCACCACGCCCATCGCCAGGAAGGCGCCCACCGGCGTCTTGTGGCGCTTGTGCAGCACGCCCAGGAACGCCGGCAGTTCGCCGTCCGCCGCAGCCGCCTGCGCCGTGCGGTTGGCGCCCAGCGACCAGGTGACCATGTTGGCGAAGAACGTGTACAGCGCACCGATTCCCACCGCAGTCACCAGGGCCTTGCCGGCGGCGGAATCACCGAAAATCTTGGCCACGGTGTCCAGCAGGCCCTCGACCAGGCCGATGTCGGCCTGCGGCAGCACGGCCAGGATGCCGAACGTGGCCAGCAGGTAGAACGCCGCGATGGACACGCCGGAAATGATCACCGCCCGCGGCACGTCGCGCGCCGGGTTCTTCATTTCTTCGCCGGCGCCCGACATCAGCTCGAAGCCCAGGTAGTTGTAGACGATGACCGGTAGGAAGGCGAGGCTGGCGCCCAGCTGCGGCGTCAGCGTCGCCACGGTGAATTCGTTCGCGGTGCCGTTCTGCGTGACGTAGTAGATGCCACCGCCGCCGATCAGCAGCATGATCGCGGCCTTGATGACCGCGCCGATGTTCGGGATCCACTTGCTCACTTCCAGGCTCAGGATGCCAAAGCCCACCGTCAGCCAGGACAGCACCACCGCCATCGCGATCTTCGCGCCCAGTCCCATCTCGGGCCAGAACATCTGCGCGAACATGCCCGCGAACAGGATGTACACCGACGGCATCCACAGCGCCACGTTTATCCAGTAGCACCAGGTGGCGCGCGCCGCCCAGCGGTCGCCGTAGGCCTTGCGGATCCAGCCCTGGATGCCGCCTTCGCGCGGGTAGGCGGCGCCCAGCTCGGCCGTCATGAGCGCGTAGGGAATGAAGAACAGCACCAGCGTTATCAACCACCAGGTCATGGCCGACGGGCCGATGGCCGCGGAGGCGGCCAGGGTGTCGATCACCAGGATGGCGCAGACCGTGAAAAGGGTCATGTCCAGCAGGCCCAGGACGCGCTTGAAGCCGCGACCCTCCTGGGCGTGGGGCGTTGGCTTGGCGGCGCTGGCGCTGTTTGCGTTCATCGGAGTCTCCGGCGGTGCGGGGGGTTCAGGGTGCGGATTCGAGCGCGGGCTCGCTGAGGAAGGAATGGATCTGTCCGGCGTGCCACTGCCTGAGGGCCTCGGGCGGCTTGCGCAGGCGCGGGTGGATGAAGGTCACCAGGATGGCCTTCTCGGTGTGCAGGCGGTTCTCGGACTGGTCGTAGATGATCGAGCGCGGGTGGTCGAGCACGGCGTCGGTAGCCTCCACGCCGCGGCTGGCCGGCAGGCAATGCATCATCCTGGCGTGCGGCGGGGCCGCTTCGAACAGCGCCAGGTTCACCTGGTAGCGCGGCATGAAGGCGGCGCGGCGCTCGGGGATCTCGGCCTCCTGACCCACCCACCACCACAGGTCGGTGTAGATGAAATCGGCGTCGCGCACGGACGCCACCGGGTCATCGCTGATGGTGAGGCTGCCGCCCGACACCGCACAGTTCTCGCGCCCGATGCGCTGCCAGGCTTCCGGCGCCTGGTATTTCGGCGGCGCCACGTGGGTGAAGTGCATGCCCATGCGCGTGCACATCATCAGCAGCGAGGCGCACACGTTGGTGGCGTCGCCGATGAACACCACGCGCAGGTCAGACAGTTCCTTCTCGGGCAGCTTGTGCTCGAGCATCGTGAACACGTCGCACACCACCTGGGTGGGGTGGTTGTAGTCCGTGAGGCCGTTGATAACCGGGACGGTGGCGTTGGCGGCCAGGTCCAGCAGGGTCTTGTTCTTGAGCGTTCGTGCCTCGATGGCGTCCACCATGCGGCTGATCACCTGCGAGGTGTCCTTGATGTTCTCGCGTTCGCCCAGATGGATTTCGCCGGGCTTGAGGTACAACGCGTGGCCTCCGAGCTTGGTCATGGCCACTTCGAACGACACCCGGGTGCGGGTGGACGGCTCTTCGAAGATCATGCCCAGCGACGCGCCCGCCAGCAGCGGCGGCAGCGCGCCCTGCTTGTCGGCGCGCTTGAGCAGGCCGATGAGCGCCATCATCCGCAGCAGCTCGCCGCGTGAGAAATCCTGGGTGTCTAGGAAATGCTTCATGGCCGCGTTCTCGGAAGCGACGCCCTGAACGGGGCGATTCACCGGGAACCCTACGCCGCCTGTGCGACAGCGCCTTGACGTGGGTCAAAGGTGCGGTGAGGGCCGGGCTGCGTGGGTGGGGAGGCCACGATAAGTGAACCTGACCCCGTTCCTCGTTCCTCTGGGACGGCGGCAGGCTTGGGAAGCGCGCTGGCGCTCTGGGTGCGCAAGCGTACATCCAATGCTTGCAGGAGCCTGCATCCTTGGCCAACAAGTCCGGCTGGTCGGGGGGGCAAGGCTGTGGAAAAGTACAGAAATTCGGGGATGGAATATCGCTTCCATGACGAGGTGCGCCCCGCTTCGAAGCCGATCGACACGCCGCAGTTCCAGGCACAGGCTCCGGCCGACTCCGCCGCCGACGCTGCGCCCGGCAGCATCGACGAGCCCGGCGCCGTGGCGCAGCCCGACGGCGCCCACCCGTACGCCGACCCGCTGATCAGCTGACCCATCGGCAAACTGACGGCGTTCTTGGTTACTGTTGCCCATCGAATTTGCCTGGTCACCCCCGATGGCCTTCGCCCGTGTGCGACTCGTTTTGCAAGCAACGGCCGTGCTCGCTGTTGCCCTGGCCTGCCTCCCTACCCTGAACTGGTTGGGTGGAACGCTGGCGGCGGCCCTGCGTTTGCCCGCCGGAGGCAACCCGCGGCTGGCCTGGGACATGGGCTGGCTGCTGGCGTCGGTGTTTGCCGCCACGTGGCTGCCGGCACGCCTTTCACCGCTGTGGCCGCGCCGCGTTGCGGTGGGCCTCGCAAGCGTGCTGATGGCGGCGGCCGTCTGGGCCGTGTGGACGATGGGCGAGGACTTCCCGCCGTGGTTCCGCGCTGCGCTGCTGGTCGGCCTGCCGACGACGGCCGCCGCCGCCATCGTGGCGTCAAGAAAAAATGCGGCAACCGCATCCGAGCGCGTGTGGTAGCGCAGCTTGTTGCGCAGGGCACAGGCGCGCGCGCCCATGCTCAGTAGACCTTCATTGGCCACGCGGGTGCTTCTATGCCGGATCCACCAGCGTCAGCACGGGCGCGAAGCCACCGCCCGGCGTGCGGAAGTTGGTGGTCTGCCCCTGGTAGGTGCGCGCGGCGAACAGCAGCGGCTTGCCTCGGTAGGCGTAGCAGCGGATGTCCACCTTCAGCGGCACGTCGCCCTCGCTCAGATGGCGCTGGCTGGGCGGCACCAGCGCTTGCGCCACGTAGTCGGTGCCGGCCATTTGCTGCCAGGTCTTGTGCGTGAGTTTGTCGCCGCGATAGCTGGCGCGGCCACCGAAGCCGCCCGCCGGCTTGAAGAAAAGCTGCTTGCGGCGCTGCCAGAGTTGGTCGCGGTTCGCCTCGGTCATCACTTCGGTGTGCGGCACGCACTGCGTCAGGCAGGCCACATCCTCAGCGCCGACGCCAGCGGCCTCGAGGAAGTCGCGGTCGCCCAGCAGGCGCAGGTTGCGCTTGTCGGCGTACAGCGCGTGGCTCCACGGATGCGGGCTGATGGCCACGGCGCGGTCCAGATAAGCGGCGCGCAGGGCGGCGGAGGCCGGTTCGGCCAGTGCGAAATCGGTGCAGCGGTTGTAGACGAAGCCGATCGCGCGGTCGCCAAGCCGCAGCTGGCCGTCGGCATACGACAGTTCCGCCGGGTCGCACACCACCGCCTCGATGCCGCGCACCCGGAAGCGGTCCTGGAACAGCACGAACTCCGGGTACAGATACTGCTGCCGGGGCGCTGTGTCCACGATCGCCACCAGGCCTTTGCGCTGGCCACCGGACTGGGCGTCCCATTCGGCCATCAGCACGTCCAGCGCCGCGTCCTGCACGTCGGCCACGGCGACCGCGGGCGCGCTCAGCGCGGGCATGCACAGCTGCTGCGCCTTCACCAGCAGCGCATTGATCATCACGCCACCGGGGTTGGTGTTGATCTCGATCAGGCGCGGTCCGTCGGGCCCGAGGTGGAAGTCCAGGCCCAGCAGGCCGCCGGGCGAACCCGGGTCGAGCACCGCGATGTCCGGGGCCCAGGCGCGCACCGCGTTGCGATAAGCCGGCGTGGCCACGGCGACTTCGATCGCGCTGACCACATGTTCCATCGCCCGCACGCTGGCCGCCGGCACGAACACCGGCAGCGCCGCGAACAGGTGCGGGTGGGTTTGGGCCAGCGGCGCCGACGTGCCGTGCGCGGCCAGCACGCGGTCCAGATGCGCCCGCAGCTGCGCCGGATCCACCGCCAGGCAGAAGCAGGCCCGGTGCAGGTCTTCGGCCGACAGTGGCGCAGCGCAGTTCAGGCCGCAGATGTCGGTGATGGCCTTGGGATTAGTGGGTCCCGTCAAGGCGCGGGCCGCGACCCGCTGTCCACCCAGCCGGCCAGCGTCGCCATGGCTTGCTGCTGGTGTTCGGCGGTGAATTCGCAGTGGCCCTGGCCCTGCGCGGGCAGCACCACCACGTTCGCGCCCTGCCCGGCCGCCGTGGCCAGGGCCGCGTAGCGCCGCGTCACTTCGGTGGGAATGGTGGGGTCGGCGTGGTTGTCCATCATCACCACCGGTCGCGGTGCGGCGCCGGTGAGTGCGGCATGGCGGGCGGCGTACGCCATCGCGGCGGGGTCGCCGGCGTAGCGGCGAACGCCGGCGTTGAACGCGGCGTCATCGCCCAAGCCCGTGTAGCGCACGTCGCGGTTGTCCACCGGGAAGCCGCCTGCGCGCTGAATCAGTTCGTGCAGCACGGCGTAGCGGATCATTACGCCGCCAGCCAGGCCGTCTCGCGGAATGTCGAAGCGCTCGGCCAGCCGGCGGGCGATGGCCTCGTTGCCCTGCAGCGCGCGCTCCATGGCCTCCATGTCCGGCCACGCCGGCGACGCCGGATCGGCCAGGCCGCCCGGCGCCAGGCCCATCGCGCCGGGGAAGAAATAGTCGAACGCCACCACCGCTGGCATCAGGTGGTCGCCAAAGAGTTCTGCCGCCGGCCCGTTGGCGCCGCACAGCGCCAGTGCGCCGGCGTAATGCTGCGGGTAGCGCTCCAGCACCGCCAGCGCGATGTGCGAACCCATCGAATGCCCCATCAGGAAAGTGCGGCGCGGCGCGCCGTGCCGGCCAACGAAGTGCGCGCGCAGCCGCTCGCTGTCTTCCACCGCCTCGGCGACCGACCAGCCGAGCGCCGCGTAATCACTGCGCGCGATGGCGTAGCCCTGCGCCAGCGCCCACTCGTCGGTTGCGTTGCGATCGGTTGCGCTTTCGCGCGGCGTGCCGGGCGGCACGTAGCCGCGCGCGTACAGCAGCAGGTCGCCCTGCCAGTTGGCGGGAATGTCGATGCGGTACGGCGCCCCCGCGATCTCGCCCACGTCGACGCTGGCCGCCACCGGCGCCGCGGCAGCCGCAGACGACTCCAAGGGCGCAACAGGCGCCGACGCACAGCCCGCCGCGACGGCAAGCGACACGGCAAGGGCAAGGTGACGCAGCTTTGGCAGGCGCATGGACGAGTGACTCCGCGGGGGGCTCCCGGGAATATGAGCCCTGCCCGCTCGAGCTGCAATCCGAGCGGGGCGACAGCCGCCGAGAACTGAAACTGACCTCGCTCCGGCGCAGCAGGTGCTGAGCTCAAGGAGCGGCGGGCGGGTCGATCTGCGCTGTCAAGGCGGCGTCGAGGCTGGCGGCGCGGATCACGGCTGGATACGCGGCCACGCGTTCGAGGTAGGCCACGATCACCGGCAGCTTGGGCACGATGCCGAACTCGGTGGTCCAGCGCAGTCCTGTGCCCCACAGCAGGTCGGCGGCGGTGAGCGTGTCGCCCACCAGGTAGTCGGCGCGCGACAGCTGCGCCACCAGGGTTTCGATCACCGTGTCGTAGTCGCGCCAGGGCGCAGTGGCGGGGTCGATGGGCGCGCGCTTGAAGGCGTGGTCCATCAGCGCCGGCTCGAAGCAGGCGGCATAAAAGGCCAGCCAGCGCAGGTAGGGGCCGCGCTGCGGATGGTCGAACGCGGGCGCGAGGCCGGCGGCCGGGAAGCGGTCGGCGAGATAGATCGTGATGGCCACCTGTTCGGTGACCACCGCGCCGTCGTGCACCAGGGTGGGCAGCTTGCCCAAGGGGTTGATGGCCAGGAACTCGGGCGTGCGGGTCTGGCCGGCGGCGAAGTCCACGAGCTTCACTTCGTAGGGCACGCCCAGCGCCTCGAGCAGCACGCGCGCGCTGGCCGAGCGGGACCTGGGGTTGTGATACAGGGTGAGCGCGGGCGTGGTCATGGCTTTTCCTTGGGCTGATGGGGGTAGGGAAAGGTATCGAGGATTGCGGACATTTACTGTCCTCGATAGTCTGCCGCAATGCTGTCCACCTCCGCCCGCCTGCTCCGCTTGGCCAGCCTGCTGCAGTCGCGGCGGCACTGGCCCGGCGCGGACCTCGCGGCGGAACTCGGGGTGGATGCGCGTACGGTGCGCCGCGACGTCGACCGATTGCGGGAGCTCGGCTATCCCGTGGAAGCCTCGTCGGGCGTGGGCGGCGGCTATGCGCTGGGCCGCGGCGCCGTCCTGCCGCCGCTGGTGCTGCACCACGAAGAGGCCGGGGCGCTGGCCATTGCCCTGCGCGCGGCCAGCGCCAGCGTCGGCGGCATCGAGGCCACGGCGCTGCGGCTGATGGGCAAGCTCGACCAGTTGATGCCCCAGCGCCTGCGCCGCCGCGCCACCGCGCTGCATGCGGTCACGCTGTCGCTGCGCAACGGCCCGGCGCTGGTGGACGCCGGCCTGCTCAGTGAACTGGCCACGGCCTGTCGGGACCACCGCCGCCTGCAGTTCCGCTATCGAAAGCACGCGGGTGAAACCAGCCAGCGCGACGTGCAGCCGCTGCGCCTGGCCAACTTCGGCCGCCGCTGGTACCTGATCGCCTGGGACAGCGACCGCCGCGACTGGCGCAGCTTCCGCGTGGATCGCATCGAAGGCGCGCCGCACGCAGGCGACGCGTTCGTACCGCGCCCGGTGCCCGACGACGTCGCTGCGCGCCTGGAGCGCGGCATCGCCTACGAGCCGTTCACCTGCCGCATCACGCTGCGCATCGCCGGCACCGTGCCCGAGCTGCAGGCCAAGCTGCCCGTGTGGTGCGGCGTGCTGGAACCCGAGACCCGCACCCACAGCCTGCTGCGCGTAGGCGCGGACTCGCCTGAAAGCCTGCTGGCACAGGTGCTGATGATTGGCCAGGACGGGGAAGTCGTGGACGGTGAGGCGATGGCGCCGGCGTTGCGGCAAGTGCTGGCCCGGATGAGCGCGCTGTTCAGCGCGCGCGAAGCGGGATGTCCCTGACCGCGAGGCTCGCATAGAACGCACCGGTCGCGACGGCGGTGGGCGACTGATGCGTCCCAATACCAGCCGCCGGGAAAGCTGCCGGCGCTGCGCCTCAGGCGCCGGTCGGCGTCAGCTTCAGCAGCCAGCCTTCGCCCTTGGTGCCGCCGTCTTCGAGCAGCCACAGCGCGCCATCGGGACCCTGCTCCACTTCGCGGATGCGCCGGTCCATCGGGTAGCGCTGCGCTTCACTGGCACCCTCGCCGTCGAAGGCAATCCGCACCAAGGCCTTCGACGACAGGCCGCCGATGAAGCCATTGCCCCGCCAGGCCGGGAACAGGTCGCCGCTGTAGATCACGAAGCCGGCCGGCGATATCACTTGGGTCCAGGTGACGGCTGGCGTGGCGAACTCGGGCCGGGTGTCGTGGTCGGGGATCGGGCGGCCGTCGTAGTGGTCGCCATCGGAAACGATCGGGTAGCCGTAGTTCGCGCCCTTTTCGATGCGATTGAGCTCATCGCCGCCCTTGGGGCCCATCTCGTGCGCCCACAGCTGGCCGTTCGCGTCGAAGGCCAGGCCCAGGATATTGCGATGGCCGAGCGACCACACCTGTGCGCCCACGTCATCGCGATCGGCGAACGGATTGTCGGCAGGCACGCTGCCGTCGTCGTTCAGGCGCAGCATCTTGCCGAGGTTGCCGGTCATGTCCTGCGCGGGGTCGAACTTCTGGCGCTCGCTGGAGCTGATCCACAGTTTGCCTTCGCCGTCGAAGGCGATGCGGTGGCCGAAGTGGCCGTCGCCTTCCTGCTTGGGGTTCTGCACCCAAATGGTTTCCACGTCCGTGAGTGCACCGCCGCCCTGCTCGTCCAGCGCCAGCGTGCCGCGTGCCACGACGGCACCGGTCTTGCCATCGTCGCCCGCTTCCACGTAGCTGATATAGACCGCGCCGTTGCTGGCGTACTGCGGGTGCAGCAACACGTCACCGAAGCCGCCCTGGCCGCGATTCACCACCGCCGGCACGCCGGAGATGTCGCCGGCCCGGCCGCTGGCCGGGTCGAACAGTCGCAGGGCGCCGGACTTCTCGGTCACCAGCAGACGCCCGTCCGGAAGGAAGGTCATCGCCCAAGGCGCGTCGAACTGCATCACCTCGGTGGTGTCGAAACCGCTGGCGGTGGTCATGGCCGGCGACGCATCGGTGGCGGCGGGCGTCGCCACGGCGGGCGCCACCTCAGCCTGCCCGGCGTCGCTGGCGTTGCCACAGCCCACCAACAGCGCGATGGACACGCCCAGGACCCACGAATTCTGGTGCTTCTTCATGACGCTGCTCCCTTGGTTCGGCCCGCGTCGGGCCATCAATGAAAGTAGTCCAACGCCGGGAAGGGCGAGGTGAAGATGGCGTCAGGGAGGCGATCAGCAGGGGGTGCCGCGGGGCAGGCGCGTGGTGGTGCACACCGGCAAGGCGGCGGTCGACGCCGGGTCCGGCACGTTCGCGGGGCGGTAGGCGCTGGGCGCGTGCGCCATGCGGTCCAGCACCGACTGGTGCAGCAGTTCACCGCTGTCGCGCGCGGCGCCAATGGGGCGTACGTGCTCGCCCATCAGGCGGTACTTGACGTCGAAGGACTCGTGGTGCTCGGAGTTGAAGCAGGGGCGGAAATGCGCGAGGTAATCGCTGTCCACTTCCAGCCCGAGTGCTTCGGCCTTCTCCACCATCCAGTGCAGCGCCTCGTTGGACAGCCCGTCGGGCCGATAGCCGCCGCCCACCCCGCAGTGCACGCCCGCGAACCACGCCTGTTCCAGATGCCCGGTCCAGCCGGCCGGCCGCTGCCACAGGTTCACTGCGAAGGCCTTGCGGCGCTCGCCGATGGCCATGGCGTGGAAGGCATTCTCGATCTGCGGCACCAGGCTGACGTCGTGGTACTTGTATTTGCCCGGATGGATGAACTTGCCCAGCACGCCCGGCGCACCGAGCGCGCCGACGGTGTCCCAGACGCCGATCATCCGGATCGGTGGCGCCGGCCGGATGCCCTCGCACTGCTGCTTCACCCTCGCATATCGCGGATCGGTGGCGCTGAGGGACTTGTCATAGATGGCGTACAGCTCGGGCACGTAATAGTCGTCGTCCTTTCCGGCCAGACCCACGGCATTGAGGAAGCCCGCCAGCGTGCGCACGGTGAAGGCGCCTCGGCTGAAGCCGAACAGGAACAGCTGGTCGCCCGGCACATAGTTGTAGACCAGGAAACGATACAGCTCGCGCACGTTGTCTTCGATGCCGCGGCCAAACGCACCGCCCGTCAGCTTGTCCATGCCGCCGTTGGTACCGATGCCGTCCAGGTAGAACACCACCTGGTCCACGCCGTCGCGTCCGCGCGCGCGCACCGAACGGGCCAGCTTGGTTACGCTGGTGGGCCGGCGCTTGCCCGACTTCTCGTCGAGCTGGTCACGGATGTTCCAGGTGCCATCGGCGCAAAGGATCAGGCGTTTCATGGGTCACTCTCCGTCTCGATTTCCACCACCAGGCCCGTGCCGTCCTCGCCGTAGACGGCGCTGTAGCCGTACTCGTCCTGGCAATCGGCGTCATCCCAGCGCACGTTGTAGTCACTGCGGCAGTTGAAGTGCAGGCAGGCGCCGCGGCCGCTGGCCGTGTGCACCACGCGCGCAATGGCCGGCGCGTCCGGATGCATGAACTGCTGGCCGGTGGTGGACACCAGGTAATGGGCGGCCGGAAACCGTTCCAGCATCGCCACCGAGACGTTCTTGCGGCTGCCGTGGTGTGGCAATTTGAAGGCCGCCAATTCGACGGTCTCGAGATCGGCGAGCGGCTCGCGGCGTGCGCTTTGCAGCAGCATGGACGGGTGCGCGTCGGCGCCGAACAGCACCCGCTCGCCGTCGTACTCGGCTATGAAGGCAATGCTGGAGCCATTGGCCTTGGCCGAATCCTGGATGAAAACGGAGGCGGCCAGATCATCCACTGCACCGGACTGGTCTTCGCCCAGCCAACCGTCGTTGAGCACGGCTTCGTCTTCGGGCAATCGGCCGCCCGCCGTCAGGCCGTTCTTGCGGGCGTTCTCCGCCCACTCAGGCTTCAGCTTCTGCAGCCGGGCAAAGTCCGGCGACAACAGCGTGAGCCGCATTCCCGCGACATCCACCTGCGGCAGGTCGCCCTCGTCCGGGACCATCACCGCACGGGTTCCGAAACTGGTGTTCCAGTCCCAGTCGCTCCGCAGCAGAAGCTCGCTGAGCAGTTCGCCTTGGGCGCCGCCCAGCTCGTAGGGCGAATGGTTGTCGAGGTGTTTGTAGCCGTTGAACCAGACTTCGCCGATATCCACCCCGCTATCGGGCGCCGCGCAGTCGTCGAGGAAGCGCAGCGCGCCGCCGATATGGTCGGAGTCCACATGGGTGACCACGAAAAGCTCGAACCGCACGCCCCCTTCGGCCGCAACCGTCTGTTCGATCTTCGCCTTCAGGTGCTCGCGGTAGGTGCGCTCGGTGCCGCAGTCAATCAGGATCCGCTTCGGCGATGGCGCGTCAGCTTCGCCGTACTCTACCCAGAGGCAGTCGCCGTGGTCGGCATGCAGCATGTGGATACGCAACATCAGGTGTCTCCTATATTTCCCAGGACGCGTGGCCGTAGCTGATCAACGAAAGCACGCCCTGGTGCCCTTCGCCGAGCAGTCGGCGCTTGAAGTCGAGCAGCACTTCGTCGAAGCGCCGCGGCGCAGCGTTGGCGTCCATCATGTCCAGGAAGCGCGCGGCAATCGCCGCCGCCTGCGTGCCGTGGATGATGGCCAGCGTACCCACCACCACCGGCGCACCGGCCTGCTGGAACTGCCTGACGAAGTTCAGGAACGGCGCCTTCGTCAGGGCCGTGCTGCAGCCCAGCAGCAGCACCACCGGGCCCGGCGCCAGGGTGCCGCGTACGTAAGAAGTGCGGATGCTGCTGGACGGAAGCTCGGAAAGCGATATTTCCAGGGCCGCCATATTGGGCACGTCGGCAAGTATCAGCGAGTGCGGAAGCAGGATCATCAGGTCCGGGGACACCGCGCTGACCTGCCGCCTCCAGTCTTTCCAGTCAGTGGCCACGGTCACCTGCGGTACCGAAGCGCGCACGCGGGCGGGAAGTCCGGTTTGCGCGTCCATCTGCGCGCGCGCGATCTTGCTCGCGGCGACCCGCGCGCGCTGGAACGGGCCGAGCCGTCCGGCGGGGGCCGACTCCGGTAGCGGCGCCCCGCCTGCGTCTGCCTGCCGGGCCGCGGGCGGCCGGGCCGGCAGCCGTTCGATGCATTTGCGCAGGCCCCAGAACTGCGCCGGGCACACGTGGTTTTCGCTGGCGGCATGTGGACAGCCGGCGTGCACGGCAGGGTCGTCCAGGGCGGCGCGGGCGTTCGGGCAAAGCGTGGCGTCGGGCAGCGGCGGCTCGCCGTCGTACAGGAACTCAATGGGGAAGAAGGCCTCGGCTACGGCTTCCACCAGCTGCACGTGCGTTGATGCCGCGAGTGGCGCGACCCCGTGCGCACGCTGCACTTCCGCCAGCAAGGCCGAGCCGTGCATGGCAAGCCCGCGCAGCCGCCGCACCGCGTCCTCATCGTCAAACGCCGGCGTGGTGCCCATCGCATCCCTGTTGGCTTCTTCCATCATGACCGAGATGGCGGCAATTTCAGCCGCAAGGCTGCCGCTGTCCAGGAACGACGACGAGTCGAGTGTGAGCGTCGCCAGGCCGGGCCGGCCCTGCAGATCGTCGTTGATGACGAACGCAATCTGCGCCGGACGGGTCTTGGGGTCCGGCGCCAGCGTTGGCTGGTAGGCGTTCTCTTCCTGCAGCTGCAGCAGGCCGGTGGCATTGGCATCAAGCAGCAGCGTCTGCAGCACGCGGTTGGCGAACATCACCACGATGCGTGCGCGAAAGCGTGTGGGGTCTCGTCCCGGCTGCAGTGCGAACTCGACGGGCGTGCTGTCGCCGGATGCCGGCAGCTTCAGCTCGGCACGCTGTGGTGCCGGCGGCCCGGCGTCATCTTCGTCAAGTCGCGAGAGCGGGATGTAGGCGATGGCCAACGGATGGCCGTCTTCGCTTTGTGGCAGTTCGGATTCGTCCAGCGCGGCACTGGCGACGATGCGAACGCCCTGCGAGCGCGAGCCGATATGCAGGCGCAGGCGGTAGGCCTGGGCAGGCGCCATGGGCTGGTCGCTGACGTCGTGGCCGTCGTGCTGCAGCAGCTTCGCCTGCACGTGGCGCTTGGGGAGCGCCGCGTCTTCGTGAGGCTCGGCACCGGCCGCGGCCGGCGCGTCTTCGCTGCCTGGCGGTGGCGCGGGGGCGAGGCCTTCGTCCGGCGGCGATGTCTCGGCGAACTCCACCGGCGGGGCATGGCTGAAATTGCGGACGGGGCCGGGGATGGGTGCGCCCTGTTGCTGCTCTACCTCGCGCCGGATGCGCACCAGGGCGGTAGCGTCGCCCTCTTCATTGCGGAAGGTAAAGCCTTCGACGCGGCGTGCAAAGGCGTCGCCCACCGTACCGAGGCCGTTGAAACCCAGCTGCGCACTCAGCTCCGGCGTCGGCCGCAGTAGATCGGGCGGTATCTCGTTCAACGCGTGCCCCAGCACTTGCGCCGCCATCGAGATGCGGCTGGTGTTGAGCAGGAAATCAGCGTCGCCGACCACGATCGGGGCCGGCAGATTCGCCAGCGGACGGTCCGGGCCTTCCCAGCGTCGGTTTTCCGCCAGCGCTGCTGAAAACAGCGCCGCCGGCAGCGGGCGGTCGTGGGCCAGTTCACGCACCAGCGCCTGGAACCACGGGCCCCATTCCTCGCGCGGCACGGCGCACGCCGCCAGCGCGGCGCCGTTGGCCTGCCCCTGAAGCGCTCCCCCCTTTACCGGCGACGTCTACGGCCCGGCCTGCCCGAGCACCAGCACCGCCCCGCCTTCGGGGCGCGCCGCGGCGGCGG
>NZ_JAIBFH010000408.1 GCF_019459675.1 Arenimonas sp. | reverse complement strand
GCCGGTGGGGGTTTGGCCCGTCGGGGCGGGGGGGGGGGGGGGGGCTGGGCTCCACATCGGCGGCGCGCCCGGGCGCGGGCCCCTGGGCGCGCAGGAAGGTGGCCGGGTGGAAGGTGCCGGCGCCGACCTCGAGGTCGAGCGGCTGGACCAGGACGCAGCCCTGGTCGGCCCAGTACTGGTTGAGCCGCAGGATGAGTTCCTGGAAGGTGGGTGCGGTCATCGCCGGTTCGCCGTTTGTAGTAAGCGCGTTAGTATAGCGACGAACCGCACCACGGCTCGCTGCGCGCCCATGAAACCCTTCCTGATACTTGAAACCGGCACGCCGATCCCGGCGCTGCGCCGGCACGGTGGCTTCGGCCACTGGATACGCGTGGCCGCCGGCCTGAGCGGCCGCCAGGCGCGCTCTTGCTTCGTTGCCGCCGGCGAGCCGCTGCCCTCTGCCGGCGACTACGCCGGAGTGCTGGTGACGGGCTCGGGCGCGATGGTGACCGACCGCTCCGACTGGAGCGAGCGCAGCGCCGACTGGCTGCGCGACGCCGCGCATGCGGGCCTGCCGCTGTTCGGCATCTGCTACGGCCACCAGCTGCTGGCGCATGCGCTGGGCGGCAGCGTGGGCTACAACCCGCGCGGCCGCGAGATGGGCACCGTGCCCGTGGCCGCGCTGGCCGATGCTTCCGCCGACCCGCTGTTCGGGGGCCTGGGCGGGCAGTTCGCGGCGCACACCACCCACCTGCAGTCGGTGCTGGCGCCGCCGCCGCAGGCCGCCGTGCTGGCGCGCTCGGACCGCGACGACTGCCAGGCCTTCCGCTGGGGCGAGGCGACGTGGGGCGTGCAGTTCCACCCCGAATTCAGCACCCGCATGATGCGCGGCTATATCCAGGCGCGCTCCGATGCGCTGCGCGACGAGGGCACCTGCCATCGCACGCTGCTGCGCGACGTCAAGCCGGCGCCGACCGCGCGCCGGGTGCTCAAGCGATTCATCCACGCGGCGCACCAACGCGCCCATCCACGGAGCAAGGCATGACCGCAAGAACCGTAAGCCTGGGGGCGCCCTTCGGCTGGCTGATGAAGGCCATTGACGTGGGCCGGCGCAATCCCCGCGCACTGTTTGGCGGGTTCGCGATCCTGCTGGTGGTGGGCCTGGTGCCGACGGTGGTGCAGATGCTGGCGCAGTTCGCCCTGGCCGATTCCCCGGCGCTGATGTGGACCGTTTACGGGCTGTCGATGCTGGCCAGCCTGGTGCTGATGCCGCCGCTCACCGGCGCGGTGATCCGCCTGCTGCACCACTGCGAGACCGGGCAGCCGGCCTCGGCGTTCGACGTGTTCGATGGCTACCGGGACATGGCGTTCGCAACGCGCATGGTGCTGACCGCCCTGCTGCTGCTGGCCATCTACGTGGCGCTGTTCGGGCTGCTGTTCGTGCTGCTGCCGGGCAAGGAGTTCTTCGTCGAGGCGATGGCGCGCTCCATGGCCACGCCGCCGGGCGGCCAGCCCGACATGACCGGCATGCCGGACCTGGATCCGTCGCTGCTGCCGATGTTCCTGGCCTGGATGCTGGGCATGTTCGCGGTGATCTTCCTGATGACGCACGCCTACATGCTGGCGCTCAACCAGGCGGCGCTGGGCGGGCACGGCCCGTTGACCGCGATGGCCTCGGGGTTCAAGGCCACGCTCAAGAACGTGCTCCCGCTGCTCGGCTTCACCCTGGCGGTGATGGTGATCGGTTTCGTGGTGATGCTGCTGCTGGTGATGGTGATCGCCCTGCTCGGCACGGTGCTGGCGATGGTGAGCCCGATCCTTGCCGGCGTGGTGCTGCTGCCGATGTACCTGCTGGCGGCACTGGCGGTTTACGTGGTGATGTTCGGCTTTTACTACCACGGCTGGCGCGAGATCTTCGGCGCAACGGCGGCCGACCCGATGGACGCCATCGCCGCCTGAATCAGTAGCTGCCCAGGGTGATTTCCACCAGCAGCTGCAAGTAGCGCAGCACTACGAAGCCCACCAGGCCGAAGAACACCGCCACCTGCAGCAGCAGCCAGCTGCGGGCGGCGCGGGGCAGGGCCGCCGGCGCGCCGGGGGCCAGCTCCACGCGGGTGCCGGCGAGGTAGTCGTGCAGCGCGCGTTTGCCGGGCGTGACGCCGGCCATCGCATGGCCCAGGTTCAGCAGCAGCCACGAGGGCAGGCCGGCGACGAAGCGCAGCGCGATGCGGCCGCGGCCGCAGCGTTCACCGTGCACATCGGTGACCCGCAGGCCTAGCAGGCGCTTGCCGGGGCTGGCCTGCCAGCGCGAAGACTCGCTGGCGATGAACCAGGGCGCCGCCACCGCCATCACCACCCCGGTGCCCTGCAGTAAAAGGGGAGCCAGCTCGACGGCCAGTTGCCGGGTGATGTCCAGCAGCGCCGGGTCGCGGGCCAGGTCCAGCCAGTCCGAGGGCACTACACCGGCGCCGGACGAGGCCGCGTCCAGCATCGGCCAGACCCGGTCCAGCAGGCGGTTGCTGGCGTCCAGGAACAGGTTTGACGCAAGCACCAGCCGCGACCACAGCAGCGGCAGGCACAGCAGGCCGATGGCCGTGGCGTCCAGGCTGTAGGCCGCGTAGCGGCGCCAGAAGCCGGCCGGCGGGTTCATGGGCTCAGGCGGCGGCGGGCTTGGGCTGCAGCAGCGCGCCGGCGATGATGCCCAGCTCGTAAAGCACGCACAGCGGAATGGCCAGCATCAGCTGCGACACCACGTCGGGCGGGGTGATGATGGCGGCCAGGATGAACACGCCCACCACCACGTAGCCGCGCGCTTCGCGCAGCTGGGCCGGGGTCACCAAGCCCAGCACCACCAGGATCACCTCCGCCACCGGCAGCTCGAAGCTCAGGCCGAAGGCCAGCAGGATCACCAGCACGAAATCCAGATAGCGCGCCACGTCGGGAATCATCGCCACCGTGTCGGGCGTGAACATCGCCAGGAAGCCGAACACCATCGGCAGCACCAGGAACCAGGCGAAGGCGCAGCCCACGTAGAAAAGCGTCACGGCGGCGCCCAGGATGGGCCGGGCCAGCTTCTTCTCGCTCTGGTACAGGCCGGGCGCCACGAACGCCCACACCTGGTAGATCAGGTACGGCATGGCCACCAGCAGCGCGGCGAAGAACGCCAGCTTGATCGGAATGAAGAAGCCGCCCGCCACGTCGATGGCCTGCAGCTGGCTGCCGGTGGGCAGCTTGGCCAGGATGGGCGAAGAGAACCGCGCATAGAGATCGCTGGCGAAAGGCATCAGCGCCAGGAAAACCACCAGCACCGCGATCACCGAGCGCAGCAGCCGCGAGCGCAGCTCCAGCAGGTGGCCCATCAGGGATTCTTCGGCCGGGCCGGGGTGCGTGCTCATGGTGCCGGCGGCTCGCTGCGCCCGGCGTCGCGCGGCGCAGGTTCGGACCCAGGCTCGGGCCCGGGGTCGGTGTAGAACTCGAAGTTGTCGAGCTCGGACTGCACCGGAGCCGCCGGGTCGGCAGCGGGTGCCGCCGCTTCGGCGGCGGGCTGGGTCGCCGGCAGGGCGGGCGGATCAACGGCGGCGGGAATGTCCTGCACCGCGGTGGCCGCGTCGGCGTCGGCCA
>NZ_JAIBFH010000224.1 GCF_019459675.1 Arenimonas sp. | reverse complement strand
CTGGGGGGCGAGACGGAAAAGGCGAGGGCGGTGGCCGCGGCGATGGCGCGCAGGCGGTACTTGCGGTTGGAGTTGGTCACGATGTCTGGATCCCCTGAATTGGTGCAAGGCTGGGCTTCAATCCGCCGACGTGGCGGTCCGTGTAAAGCGGTGCAGAGCCGGTAACCCGGGTTGGACCGGGCACACCGCCAAACTTATCAAACCTCAACGCGGCCGTGAGCCTTTTCCGGCCGTCCCCGTCAGGTTTTTTTCGAACACCCCGACCCCCGGACGGCCTGGCCGCCCGGGGAGGTCCAGCGCGTGTCACCAGATGACGACCCGGTCTGCCTCTGGCCGGACCATCTTGTCGCCGGGCTTGCAGGAGAACGCCTGGGCGAAGGCCGGCAGGTTCGACGGCGCACCGATGGCGCGGAACATGCCCGGCGAGTGCGGGCCGACCGTGATCTGCTGCTTGAGCTGCGCCTCGGTGAAGGCGATGCGCCAGACCGTGGCCCAGTTCATGAAGAAGCGCTGTTGCTGCGAATAGCCGTCCACCATCGGGTCGGTGAACGCATTGCCCTGCGCGGCGGTGAGCGCATCCAGGGCCACGGTCACACCGCCCAGGTCGGCGATGTTCTCGCCCAGGCCCAGCTGGCCGTTGACGAACAGGCCGGGCAGCGCCTCGTAGGCGCTGTACTGCGCCGCCAGCTTGCCGGTGCGGGCGTTGAAGTTCTCGCGGTCGGCGTCGGTCCACCAGTTGGACATGTTGCCCTTGGCGTCGAACTTGCTGCCCTGGTCGTCGAAGCCGTGCAGCATCTCGTGGCCGATCACCGCGCCGATGCCGCCGTAGTTGAGCGCATCGTCGGCGTTGGCGTCGAAGAACGGCGGCTGCAGGATGGCGGCCGGGAACACGATCTCGTTGGCGGTGGAGCGGTAGTAGGCGTTCACCGTCTGCGGGCTCATGCCCCACTCGCTGCGGTCCACCGGCTGGCCGACCTTGTCGAGGTTGAAGCGATAGTTGAACGCGCTGGCGGCCATCAGGTTGCCGGCATAGCTATCCTTGGCCACGTCCAGGCCGCTCCAGTCGCGCCACTTGTCCGGGTAGCCGATCTTGGGCGTGAAGCTTGACCACTTCTCGAGCGCGCGGGTCTTGGTTTCCGGGCTCATCCACTCCAGGTTTTCGAGGCGGCCCTTGAGGGCCAGCATCAGGTTGGCCACCAGCGCTTCCATTTTCACCTTGGATTCGGGCGGGAAGGCCTGTGCGACGTAAAGCTGGCCAAAGCCCTCGCCCATGCTGCCGTTGAGCGCGCCCAGGACGCGCTTCCAGCGCGGCGGCATTTCCTTTTGTCCGGCCAGCGTCTGGCGGTAGAACGCGAAGTTGGCGGTTTCGAACGCACTGCTCAGGTAGGGCGACGCGCTGTCGATGGTGCGGAAGCGCAGCCACGCCTGCCACTGCGCCAGCGGCACGTCGGCCAGCATGGCGTCGAACTCCTGGAAGAACTGCGGATGGGCCAGCGAGAACATTTCCGGCGCAGGCACGTCCAGGGCGGTGAAGAACGCGGTCCAGGAGAAGTTCGGCGTACTGGCGTCGGCGGCCTCCAGGGCCACCGGCACATAGCGCAGCGCCGGATCGCGCAGCTCCACGCGGCCCAGCGATGCCGTGGCCAGGCGGGTTTCGAACGCCAGCACCTGCTGCGCCTGCGCCTTGGCCGCTTCAGGCTCCGCGCCGGCCAGGCTGAGCAGCTTTTCCACGTGGAGAAGGAAGGCCGCGCGGGCCGTCTTGTAGTCCTCGCGATCTTCAAGGTAATAGGCCCGTTCGGGCAGCGACAGGCCGCCCTGCTGGGCGTAGGCGATGTTCATGTTCGAATCGGCGTAGTCGGCGCCGGCGTAGAAGCCGAACGCCATGCCCATGCCGTTGGCGTAGGCCTGGCCCAGGTAGGCCGGCAGCCCGGCGTTGCTGGTGATGGCGGCAATGCGGTCGAGTTCGGGCTGGATGGGCGTGATGCCGGCGGCCTCGATGGCGGCCTCGTCCATGCCGGCGGCGAAGAAGTCGCCGACCTTGCGCTCCATCGTGCCCGCCGGGTGCGCCGATGCCGCGGCCGCCTTGGCGATCTCGTGCTGGATGTGCAGCGAGCGCTCGCCCAGCGCCGGGAAGGCGCCCCAGGTGGTGCGGTCGGCCGGCACGGGGTTGGCGGCCAGCCACTTGGAGTTCACGAAGCCGTTGAAGTCCTGGCAGGCGGCGATGCTGGTATCCACATCGGAAGCCTGCAGCGAAATCGCAGGTGCGTCGACTTTCGAGAAGTCCACCTTCAGCGGCGCGACGGTGCCCGTCGGTGCAGCGGCGGCGGACTGGGCCGCGCCTCCGGTGTTCTGGCAGGCTGCCAGCGCAACCGTGATCGAGAAGGCGAGGGCAAGCGGCTTGATCGGGCGCAGGGTCATGGCGATCCAGAGGCGGAGGGAAGACGCCCGAGATTAGGGCATCGGGCATCCCGGGCGTGTAGGCCATTGGTCATGGTCCGCGGCTATGCCGGAGCCGGGGCGGACGCTACCATCGCGTGATCAAATGGGGAGTAAAAAGATGAAGGTGCTGCTGGCGCGTCACGGTGAAACGCCCTGGAATGCGGAAGGCCGCTACCAGGGCAAGCGCGACATAGCGCTTTCGGACAACGGTGAGCGCCAGGCGCGGCTGCTGGGCGACAGGCTGGCGGGCGTAGGCATCACGCACGCCGTGGCGTCTCCCCTGGGCCGCGCGCGCCGCACCGCCGAGCTTGCGCTGGGCGAGGCGCGAACCCCGATGCTCCGTTTCGATGAAGGCCTGATGGAAATCGGCCACGGGGACTGGGAAGGCCTGTTGGCCTCGGAGATCCGCGCGCGCGATCCCGTGCTGCTGCAGGCGTGGCGCGATGCACCTGAAACCGTGCAGATGCCCGGCGAAGGCGGCGAGTCGATCACCCAGGTGCTGGACCGCGCCTGGCCGGCGTTCGCGCGGGCCTGCGACGGACTGGGCGCCGACGACACCCTGCTGGTGGTGGCCCACGACGCGGTGAACCGGGTGATCCTGTGCCGGATCCTGGGCCTGCCGCTGGTGCGGATGTGGAGCTTCCGCCAGGCACCCACCACGCTCAACCTGCTGGAGGGCGAGTCGGTGTCGTCGCTGGACGTCGTGCGCATGAACGACTGCAGCCACCACACCACGCTGTTCGGCGAAGCGGTGCACCGCGCGCTCTGAGCGTGGCTACACCCGTGTGCGCGCCAGCCTCAGCTCAGTGAATTCTCGATTTACCGCGCCAGCGCCGCCAGCGCCGTCGCCAGGCCCGGCTCAGTCGGCTGAGGGGGGCGGGGCGCTGTCGTCGCCGGCGTCGGACCCGGCCTCGGGCTCGCCCTCGGCCGGTTCCCCGGCGCGCTTGCGGGCCGCCTTTTCGGCGTCCTTTTCGGCCTTTTTCTTCTGCTTGGCGAGTTCGCGCTGGCGCTTTTCGAATGAATAGTTGGGCTTGGCCATGGGCGGGCTCGGACTCGGATAGGGACAGGGCGCTAGTTTAACCCGCCGGCGCCGCCAATGGCCCCGGCCGGGCAATAATGGCGCCATGAAGCGTGACCTCGGCCAGTGGCTCGACTACCAGCAGACCCTGCACCCGCGCGACATCGCCCTGGGCCTGGAGCGCGTGGCCGCCGTTTCGCGGCAGCTGGGGCTGGGTCGCCCCGGAGGCTGCGTCATCACCGTGGCCGGCACCAACGGCAAGGGCTCCACCGTTGCCTTCATCGAAGCGATCGCGCGCGCGGCGGGGCTGCGGGTGGGTGCGTTCACGTCGCCGCACCTGCTGCGCTACAACGAGCGCATCCGGATCGACGGCCGGGATGTGTCCGACCAGGCGCTGGTGGCGGCGTTCGAGCGCATCGAGACGGCGCGCGGCGACATCGCGCTGACCTACTTCGAGTTCGGCACGCTGGCGGCGCTGATCGTGCTCGAGGACTCGGGGCTCGACCTGGCCATCCTCGAAGTCGGCATGGGCGGCCGGCTGGACTCCACCAACATCGTCGATCCGGACGTGGCGGTGATCACCACCGTGGACCTGGACCACCAGGCCTTCCTCGGCAACGACCGCGAAGCCATCGGTGCGGAGAAGGCCGGCATCCTGCGCGCGGGCAAGCCCTGCGTGCTGGCCGAAAAGGATCCGCCGTCGTCGGTGCTGCGCCGGGCCTATGAAATCGGCGCGTTTGCGATCCGGGGCCACAGCGACTACCTGCTGGACGACCGGCCAGAAGGCTGGCGCTGGCGCGAGCCGGGCTACCAGGTGGACCTGCCCAATCCGGGCATGCAGGCGCCGGCGCAGCGCGACAATGCCGCCGCCGCCATTGCCGCGCTGCGCGCATCGGACCTGCCCATCACCAAGGCAGCGATCCGCGAGGGCGTGCGGTCGGCGAAGGCGCCGGGCCGGCTGCAGCGGTTGCCCGGCCGGCCAGAGCGCGTGGTGGACGTGGCCCATAACCCCCAGGGTGCCCGCCAGCTGGGCGCGTGGCTGCACGCGCACCCGCGCCGGACGGTGGCGGTGTTCAGCGCGCTGGCCGACAAGGACATGGCCGGCATCGTCGCGCCGGTGGCGCCGCATGTGGTGGCCTGGCACCTCGGGCCGATCACCGACGCCGGGCCCCGTGGCCTGGACGCCGCAGCGCTGGCGGATCGGCTGGCGGGAGCGCTCGATCCCGCGCTGGTCCGCCTGCACCCCAGCCTGGCTGCGGCGCTGGCGGCGGCAGCCCAGGAGGCGGGAGCGGATGGCCGAGTGCTGGTCTTCGGCTCTTTCCACACCGCGGCTGAAGCCTTGGCCAGCGGCTGAGCCTTGGGGCGCGGCATCCCGGCTATAATTCGCGCCACTCCCCGGCCGGACCCCGCCCCAATGGATTCAGCCCTGAAACAGCGCCTGATCGGCGCCGCCGTGCTGGTGGCGCTGGCGATGATCTTCCTGCCCATGCTGCTCAAAGGGCCCGACACCGCCGAACCGGACGCCGCGCGCGTTCCGCTGGAGATGCCGTCGGCGCCCGACCAGGCCTTTGAAACCCGCGAACTGCCGCTGACCGCACCCGGGCCGGTGACCGCCGACGGCGGCGTGCTGGGCATGCAGACGCGCCCCGCCGCCAGCGACGACCCCAATGCCGTGGCCACGGTCGACCAGAGCGGCCAGCCTGCGGCGCGCACCGAGTTCGACCCGGCCGCCGAACCTGATCCCGTACCGGAGTCCGGCACCGTGCAGGCCGTGGATGCCGCCACTGGCCTGGCGGAATCGTCCGCGCCGTTGCCTGCGGCGGCGCCTGCGCCCACGGTGGTTCCGGCGCCGGTCGCCGCGCCCGCGCCTGCACCCGCCCAACCGCTGCCCGCCAGCGCGGCGGCCGGCCGCTACGTGGTGAACGTGGGCAGCTATTCCAACCTCGACAACGCCCGCGCGCTGGCCGATCGGCTGCGGGCGGCGGGGTTGCCGCTGAGCAGCGAGTCGGTGGACGTGTCCGGCAAGCCCGCCATGCGCCTGCGCGTGGGGCCCTACGGCGACCGCACGGCGGCCGAAGCAGCGCGCCTGCGCGTGGAATCGGTGGCCGGAGGCTCGGCCACCGGGGTGACGCTGGATGGCGGCGCCCGCGCCGCCGCGCC
>NZ_JAIBFH010000377.1 GCF_019459675.1 Arenimonas sp. | reverse complement strand
AGTCGGCGCAGAAGAACGTACCCGAACCGCAGTCGCCGGAGTCGCCCGGGCCCCAGGGCGGGCCGGCGCTGCCCACCGAAGGCCATGCCATCGTGGTGGGCTTCGGCCGCGTCGGCAGCGAGATCGCCAAGCTGCTGCGCGAGCGCGGCGTGCCCCTGCTGGTGCTCGACGACGACCACGACCTGGTGCAGAAAGCCCGCGCCGACGGCTTCCCGGCCATCCGCGGCAACGCCGCCGCCGAGCAGGTGATGGCCGAGGCCTCGCCCGCGGCCGCGCAGCTGCTGGTGATGGCCATCCCGCACGCGCTGGAGGCCGGCGAGACCGTCGCCCGCCTGCGCGCGATCAACCCCGGCCTGACCATCCTGGCGCGCGCGCACAGCGACGCCGAGGTGCGCCACCTGCTGGCCCAAGGCGCCGACGGCGCGGTGCTGGCCGAGAAGGAGCTGGCGCACAGCATGGCCGAGATGGCGATGTCGGCGCCGCCGTTCCGCAACCTGCGGGGCGGCTAGCCGCCGCCACCCGCTGTTTTCAGAAAAGGTCGGGCTGCAGGGCCGTGGGCACCGGCGGCGCCGGCTCGGGCTTGCGGCGGTTGCCGCGCTTGCGCTGCCGGGCGCGACTGCCGTGCTTTTCGAAGACGCGCCGGCTTTCCTCGCGCTCCACGTGCTGGCGCTTCCACGCCGTAAGCCTGGCGCGCGCCTCGCGGGCCGCCTGTTCATGGTCGCGCACGGGCGCCGGATAGTCGCGGCCGATCACCGCGCCCGCGCTTCTCTGATGCGCTCCGCCCATCAGCCAGGGCGTGTGGATCCAGTCGTCGGGCACGCCCGCCAGCTCGGGCAGCCAGTGCCGTATGAATTCACCCCGGGGATCCTGGTCCTGCGACTGCTTGATCGGGTTGTACATGCGCGGGATGTTGATGCCGGTGACGCCGGCCTGCATCTGCACCTGCGGGTAGTGAATGCCCGGCTCGTAGTCGGTGAACAGGCGCGCCAGGTGGTGCGCGGGTTCGGGCCAGTGCAGCCACAGCTGGTAGCTGGCCACGGAAACCAGCATCGCGCGCATGCGGAAGTTGATCCAGCCGGTGGCGCGCAGGCTGCGCAGGCAGGCGTCCACGAACGGCCAGCCGGTTTCGCCACCCGCCCAGGCGTCGAACCAGTCGCGGCGGAAGTCATCCTCGCGCAGGCCGTCAAAGCCGCGGTGCACGTTCCGGAACTCGATCTCCGGCTCGCTCTCGAGTTTCTGGATGAAGTGGCAGTGCCAGTGCAGGCGCTTTTCCAGCGACACCAGGTCGCGCAGCGGCACCGGCCCGGGCCCGGCCTCGCCCTGCGTGCGCACCGCATGCACCACTTCGCGCAGCGACAGCGCACCGGTGGCCAGCGCCACCGAGAAGCGCGAGCAGCGGGTTTGCGCCGACAGCGGGCTGCTCATGCCGCGCATGTAGCCGGCGCCCCGCCCGGCCAGGAACGTGGCCAGCGCCCGCTGCCCACGCCGGCGGCCGCCGTGCTGGCGGCCCGGGCAGTCGTCGTGCGCCATGCCCAGGGCCTGGCTGTCGGGAATCTGGCCCGGCTCGACGGCAAGCGGGGCCAACGCCGGTTCGGCCAGCGGCGCCGGCGACAGGCGCCGCTCCCATTCGCGCGCCCAGCCTTCGCGCCGGCGCAGCCCGCGCTGCACGCCGCCGCAAGGCTCCTGGTGCCAGCCGATGCCGTGGCTCTTCGCCCAGGCCGCCACGCGGCGGTCGCGCTGGAAGGTCCAGTCGTTGCCGGTTTCCTCATGGGACCACAGGGCGGCGATGCCGTGCCGCAGGCGGATGTCCTCCAGCACGGCCAGCGCATCCCCCTGTCGGACCACCAGCGGCTGGCCGCAGCGGGCCAGGTCGTCGCGCAGGTCGCGCAGCGCCTCCTCCGTGGCCTGCCACTGCCGCCCGCTGGTGTCGGGCAGCTGCCAGTAGGCGGGCTCGGCGATATACAGGGGCAGCACCGCCCCGCGCGCGGCCGCCGCCTAAAGCGGGGGGTGATCGGCAGCGCGCAGGTCACGCTTGAACCAGACGACGTGGACCGACATGGGGCGATGGTCGCCATCGGCGTGTCCCGGCACCGTGAAGGCCAAGTGATGCGCCCGGCCGCCCGAACCATACGGTCCACCGGGCATCAGTACATGACAGAAAGTTTGCTGGATTGCCCCCCGGCCACGTGATATCACGTGGCTACCCGAACCCACTGGAGTCACACCATGCGCCGCCATCCGCTCACCCTCGCGCTGCTGGCCTCACTGGCCGCCGGCCCCGCCTTCGCCCAGACCGCCGCCCCGGAAGAACCCAAGGAAACGGCCGTACTCGACTCGATCATCGTCACCGGCACCCGGGTGGCCGACCGCACGGTGGCCGAATCCACCGCGCCGATCGACATCCTGACGGTGGAAGCGCTCACCGCCACCGGCACGCCTGAACTCGCCACGGCCCTGTCGCGCGCCCTGCCCTCGCTCAACTTCCCGCGCCCCGCCATCAACGACGGCACCGACACGGTTCGCCCCGCCCAGATCCGCGGCCTGTCGCCCGACCACGTGCTGGTGCTGGTGAACGGCAAGCGCTACCACACCGGTTCCCTGGTGAACGTCAACGGTTCGCAGGGCCGCAGCTCGTCGCCGGTGGACCTCAACACCATTCCGATGTCGGCCATCGACCGCGTGGAAGTGCTGCGCGACGGCGCGTCGGCGCAGTACGGCTCGGACGCCATCGCCGGCGTGATTAACATCGTGCTCAAGGGCAGCCGCTCCGGCGGCAGCGTGGCCGCGCGCCACGGCCAGTACAGCGCCGGCGACGGCGACACCAGCCAGCTCGGCGCCGACGCCGGCTTCGCGCTGGGCGAAGAAGGCTTCATCCATCTTTCGGCGCAGTACGGCGAGCAGGACCAGACCGACCGCGCGCGCCCGTTCATCGGTACCCCGTCGCCCACCTCGGCGCCGCTGGGCGTGGTGGTGCAGCGGCAGGGCGACCCGGCCGTGGACTACGGCTCGTTCACCTACAACGGCGAAATCGCCTTCAACGACAACTTCGTTGTCTACAGCACCGGCATCTACACCAAGCGCGACGCGATCTCGAACGGCTTCTTCCGCCCCGCCGGTGACGCCCGCAACATCCGGTCCATCTATCCCAACGGCTTCCTGCCGCAGATCAACAACGTCTCCACCGACA
>NZ_JAIBFH010000349.1 GCF_019459675.1 Arenimonas sp. | reverse complement strand
ACCACTACATCTGCCGCCGCGACGACGGCCTGCGCGGTCGCGACGGCGACGAAGTGCCGCGCATCCAGGCCAAGGCGCTGGTCGCCAAGGGCATTCCGGCCGACGCCATCTCGATCATCCCCGACGAGCAGAAGGCCATCGACGCGGCGCTGCGCATGGGTCAGCCCGGCGACCTGCTGCTGGTGTTCGCCGATGCGCTGGTGCGGTCGTGGAAGCAGGTCACCAAGTTCCGCCCGGAAGGCGCGGCGGCAGCGGTCGCCGCGCCCCCACCCGCGCGCCCGCCGGTGCCCGAGGCCATGGTCGAAGAGCCGGCGCTCAGTGATTTCGAGGGCGTCGTGCGTGACGAACGCGGCGTGCATCTGCCGCGCGAGGAAAACGACTGAGCCTCTTGGACGCACTGCCCTTCGACGACTCGCGGCGCCTTACCGGCCCCAACCTGTATTTCGCCGGCAGCGGCGCGGTGCTCGAAACCCTGGGCGAGGGCGCGGACGACCCGGCGGCCTGGGCCGGATGGCGCGAGCGCGTGCAGCGCATGGGCGCGGCGCTGGGCTGGCCGGTCCACACCGTGATGGTGCGGCCGCATCCCGGCGGCGCGGCGCTGGCGTTCACCGCGCCTGGCGACGGACTTTACGCGGCCACGGAAATCAATGAATGGGCCTGGCTGTCGCAGCGGCGCGCCTTCGTGCTGCATGCGCCGGGGCATCCGGCGGCGTGGGACGAGGCGTCCGCGCAGCACACGCTGGCGGCGATGGTGGCGGACGAGGCCAACCCGCGGCTGCAGGCGCTGCAGGCGCAAGCGGTCGCGCGCGGCGTACCGGTGCTGGCCGATGACGACGCACTGACCCTGGGCCTGGGCGAAGGCGGCCAGACCTGGCCGATCAACGCACTGCCGGAAGTGGCCGACGTGCACTGGTCGGCGCTGCACGCCATTCCCACCGCCATGGTCACCGGCACCAATGGCAAGACCACCACCGTGCGGCTGCTGGCGGCGATGCTGCGCGCGCACGGATTGCGCAGCGGCCACAGCTGTACCGACGGCGTATTCGTGGCGGGCGAGCAGATCGCCAGCGGCGACTTCTCAGGCCCGGGCGGCGCCCGGGCGGTGCTGCGCGACCGGCGCGTGCAGGCGGCGGTGCTGGAAACCGCGCGCGGCGGAATGCTGCGCCGTGGCCTGGTGCTGCCGCGCGTGGACGCGGCGGCCGTGACCAACGTCAGCGACGACCACTTCGGCGAGTACGGCATTTTCGATATCGATGCGCTGGTCGACGCCAAGCTGACCGTCGCGCGCGCACTCGATGCCAGCGGCATGCTGGTGCTCAACGCCGACGACGCGCGGCTGGCGGCGCGCGGTGAAGCCCTGCCGTGCCGGTTCGCCTGGTTCGCCCGCGACCACGACCATCCGCGGCTGCGCGCGCACCGCGCCCTTGGCGGGGCCACCTGCGGCGTTCGCGACGGCCAGCTGCACCTGGCCAGCGGCGACGACGTCGTGGCGATCGCCGATATCACCACCATGCCCCTCGCCGACGGCGGCATGGCCGACTACAACCTGGGCAACGCGGCCGCGGCCAGCCTGCTGGCGCAGGCGCTGGGCGTGCCGCCGGCCACCAACGCCGGCGTGCTGTCGCGCTTCGGCAGCGAGCCCGGCGACAACCCCGGCCGGCTGCAGCGCAGGAGCTTTGGCGGCCTGCGGCTGCTGCTGGACTACGCGCACAACCCCGAAGGACTGCGCGGCCTGCTGCGCGTGGCCCGCGCCGGCGGGCCCAAGCGCCTGGGCCTGGTGCTTGGCCAGGCCGGTAACCGCGGCGACGACGACATCCGCGCCCTGGCCGGCGTGGCCGCCGACGCCAGGCCCGACCTGGTGGTGCTCAAGGACATCGACGGCTTCATCCGCGGCCGCGAAACCGGCGAAGTGGCCCAGGTGATCGGCGACGAGCTGCGCCGCCGCGGCCTGCATGACGACCAGCTGCGCATCTGCCTGCCCGAACTGGGCGCCGTGCGCGAACTGCTGTCCTGGTCCCAGCCCGGCGACGTCCTGGTGCTCCCCATCCACGCCCTCGACGCCAAGGCCGAGGTCCAGTCCCTGCTCGACAGCCTCGCGTCCTCCGGCTGGCAGGCCGGAGATCCGCTGGCGTAAAACGGGGTCAGGTTAACTTCTTTTCACTAACGGCCCGTTA
>NZ_JAIBFH010000333.1 GCF_019459675.1 Arenimonas sp. | reverse complement strand
CGGCCGGCGGCGGGCCGGGGGGCCGCGCTGCGCCGGGCTGGCCGCCCACGGCGGGGCGTCCAGCGCGGCGCGCTTCGCCCGGCTTGCCAGGACCCGGCGCACGACCGTCGCGGCGCGGTTCGGTGGGCGCGCCGGAACCCGACGGACGACCGTCGCGGCGCGGCTGGCTCGGCGCGCCCGAACCGGACGGACGACCGTCGCGGCGCGGCTGGCTCGGCGCGCCCGAACCGGACGGACGGCCGTCGCGGCGCGGCTGGCTCGGCGCGCCCGAACCGGACGGACGACCATCGCGGCGCGGGCCAGCGTCAGGCTTGCGTTCGGGCTTGGGCTCGGGTGCGGGCGCCGCGAAACCCAGGCCCAGCAGCTTTTCGCGCAGGGAATTGCTCATGATGTCGCCTTCGATCAGTAGTGCGGCGGCGGCGGTTCGCTGCCGGGGTCCGCGTAGTCAACGGAATGCTTGAGGTCGGCCAGGGCACGCTGCAGGCGCTCGTCGCTGCGGGCGGTTTCCATGCGTGCCGCGGCCAGCGCGTCGCTGAGCTCCATCAGCGCGTGCTCCTGGAACGCCAGGCGGGTTTCGAGCTCGGCCAGGCGCTCGCCGTGGGCCAGCAGCAGCGCCTGCACGGCGTCAGTGTCCATGGGCTGCCCCCGGCGCGACCGCTCGCAGACTGCGGCCCCGCCCGATGCCGTAATAGGCCAGTCCGGCGGCTTCAACCTGGGACGGGTCGTAGATGTTGCGGCCGTCGAACACCACCCGCGAAGCGAGCTTGCTGGCCAGGGCGGTGAAATCCGGGCTCCAGAACGCTTTCCACTCGGTCACCACGAACAGCGCGTCCGCGCCCTGCAGCGCCTCGTCGGGCGTGCCGCACAGCACCAGGTCGTCGCGCTGGCCGAAGATGCGTGCGGCTTCCTCCATCGCTTCGGGGTCGTGCGCACGCACGCGCGCGCCGGCTTGCCACAGCTGGTCGAGCAGCGCACGGCTGGACGCTTCGCGCATGTCGTCGGTGTTGGGCTTGAACGCCAGACCCCACACCGCGAACGTACGGCCGGCCAGCTGGCCGTCGAAGTGCCCGGAAGCCAGTTCAAACAGCTTGCCCTTCTGCGCATGGTTCACCGCTTCCACCGCCTCGAGCAGGCCGGCCGTGTAGCCAGCCTGGCGCGCGATGCGGCCCAGCGCCTGCACGTCCTTGGGGAAGCACGAGCCGCCGTAGCCGGCGCCCGGGTAGATGAAGCTGTAGCCGATGCGAGGGTCGGAGCCGATGCCATGGCGGACCATCTCGATGTCGGCGCCCACGCGTTCGGCGATGTTGGCCATTTCATTCATGAAGCTGATCTTGGTCGCCAGCATTGCGTTGGCGGCGTATTTGGTCAGCTCGGCCGAGCGCTCGTCCATCACCACGATGCGCTCGTGGTTGCGGTTGAACGGCGCGTACAGGCGCTTCATCTGTTCCACCGCGTGGGCGCTGCGCGAGCCCAGCACGATGCGGTCGGGGCGCATGCAGTCGTTGACCGCCGCGCCTTCCTTGAGGAATTCGGGGTTGGAAACCACGTCGAACGCGATGTCCACGCCGCGCTGGGCCAACTGCGCGGCAATCTCGGTGCGCACCTTGTCGGCGGTACCCACCGGCACGGTGGACTTGTTCACCACCACCGCAGGCCGCGACAGGCATTGGCCAATGCTGCGGGCCACGGCCAGCACGTACTGGAGGTCGGCGCTGCCGTCCTCGTCGGGCGGAGTGCCCACGGCGATGAAAAGAATGTCGCCGTGCGCGATCGAAGCCGCGGCATCGACGCTGAAATCCAGGCGACCGGACGCATGGTTGGCCAGCACCATGTCTTCCAGCCCCGGCTCGTAGATCGGGATCACGCCCTGGCGCAGGCCTTCGACCTTGCTGCGGTCGATGTCCATGCAGACCACCTGATGGCCGACCTCGGCCAGGCAGGTGCCCGTTACCAGGCCGACATAGCCGGTGCCGAATACCGTGACGCGCATGCTTTGCCTCCGTGCCGGGAACCGGCAGGGCCTTGCCCGCCTGGGTGACGGGCGTGGGGGGGGGGGGGGGGGGGGGGGGGGGGGGGGGGGGGGGGGGGGGGGGGGGGGGGGGGGGGG
>NZ_JAIBFH010000332.1 GCF_019459675.1 Arenimonas sp. | reverse complement strand
CCCCCCCCCCCCCCCCCCCCCCCCCCCCCCCCCCCCCCCCCCCCCCCGCAGCGTGAACTCAGTGTCTTCGGCGATCGAACATCCGGGTCAGGCGATCCTTCGCGTTGAGCTTTTCCTTCTTCATCCGCCCCAGCGCGGTGTCGTCCACGGGCAGCACGCCCAGTTCGGCGTCCAGCACCTGTTTGTCCAGTTCGCGGTGGCGGTGGTAAAGCTGCCGGAATTCCGGGTCGCTCTTCATCATCGCTTCGAGTTCGCTTTGCGGTTGCCCTTCAAACATCGGTTGACCTCCTCCAGAAATCCAAACGCCCCGACCGGTGAAGGACGAGGCGTGTCGGATAGAGACAAAGGTCAGGTCGCTTTTGCTGGCGGCGTCCCCACGGATCACACCCGGCCCAAGGTCGGCGGTGGTGCGTCCAGCGGCGGCGAGGTCTGCTTTCATCGGCCTGGCTCGGTAGTCCCGGAGGCATCAGGCCTTCGGGACTTTGAACCTACTCCCCCGTTTTTGGGGTCGCAAGCCTTTCGTCAAACCATTGAATTAAAAAGAAAAGCCCCCGCTGAACGGGGGCTTCGGAGCGCGGCCGGCGGGCCTTTGGATTCAATCACTTAGTGAATGTGAAGAGTTCGATGAATGCGCTATCCCACTGATTCAATTATCAATTGACGATGATTTCGACGCGCCGGTTGCGTGCGCGGCCCTCGGCGCTGGCGTTGTCGGCCACGGGCTCCGCCTCACCCTTGCCGGTGGCCTGCAGCCGCGCGCCGGGCAAGCCCGCGTCTTCGAGCACTCGACGCACCGCTTCGGCCCGCTGGCGCGACAGGGAAAGATTGGCCGCATCGGCACCCTGGCTGTCGGTGTGGCCTTCCACCGCCACCCCGCCGCTGCCGCCCCGCAGCCGGGAAGCCAGCGCACGCAGGCTGGCCTGGGCCGGGGCGGTAAGGCTGGCGCTGCCGCTGCCGAAGGCGTTGCCGGCCAGCGTGTACACCTGCTTGCCGCCTTCGCTGCGCATCGGCGGCGGCGAGGCGTCGGGGATTTCATCGGCAGCCACGGCGGCCGCGAGTTCGGCCTCCTTGCGCGCCAGGCTGGCCTCGCGGGCGCGGGCCTCGGCCAACTTTCGGGCCTGGGCGGTTTCGGCGCCGGCGGCCTCCAGCGCGACCACTTGCGCGGCCTCGGCGCGCTCGGACGCTTCTTCGCGGGCCATGGCGCGCAGTCGAAGACGTTCGGACTCGCGGCGGGCCTGTTCGGCCTCGCGCTGGCTGGCCTCCACCATCACCTGGTCACGCTCGCGGTCGAGCTGGAGGGACTGTTCTCCCAGCAGATCGGCCTCGGCGGCGATGCGGGCGGCCTGCAGGCGCAGCTTTGCGATGGCGACGGCGTGGGCACGGTCGCGGCGCTTGGCCACCTGCGCATCGCCGATCGCCTGGCGAGCCAGCAGGCGCTCCAGGCCACCCCGGTCGGCCAGCGACGGGTCGGCGTCCAGCGTGCGCAGTTCGGCGTCAAGGCCGGCAACCGACTGTTCGTGAAGCTGCGCGGCCGACTGCGCCCGGGCAGGCGCCACGGGCAGCACGGCAAGGGCGGCGGCGAGGCCAAGCATGGCGATCAGGCGCATCAGCCGTTCCCCCGGTTCACCAGCAGGCGCCGGCGCAGGTCGGCGTTTCGGCCCCCCCTGGGTTAAAACGCCGGGCGCCCCCCCGCCCCCAGGCCC
>NZ_JAIBFH010000326.1 GCF_019459675.1 Arenimonas sp. | reverse complement strand
CCCCCCCCCCCCCCCCCCCCCCCCCCCCCCCCCCCCCGCCGCCTTCGCTTCTGCCGAGTCCGCTTCCCCGTCTGAAGCGGTGGCGGACGACTTCTACGGCATGAGCCTGGACGAACTTGAAGCGCTGACTTCACCCGACGCCATCGCCCAGCTGCCCGCCGACGCGCCAGCGCCGGAGCAGCCCGTCGCTGAAGAACCCATCGCCGAAGAACCCATCCTCCAAGCCCCGCCCGTCGCCGCTCAACCCGAGCAGCCGGTCGCGGCCGGTCGCGCGCAGGTGCCGTTGGCGCTGGATCCGGACGACCCCGACGCCGAGCTCGACACCAGCGACATCGACGTCGAGCTGTTGGATATCTTCCTGGAAGAGTCGGGCGACCTGCTCGACCATTCCGACGGTCTGTTGGCCGACCTGCGTGAGAGGACCACCGATCGCGAATTGGTCGTGGGCCTGCAGCGCGACCTGCACACCCTCAAGGGCGGTGCCCGCATGGCCGGCATCTTCGCCATCGGCGAGCTCGGCCATGCCATGGAGTCGCTGCTGGAGGTCGTGGCCGAGGGCCGCCGCGAACTAAGCCAGACCGGCGTGGTGGTGCTCGAGCGTGCCTTTGACCGCCTGCACGGCATGGTTACGCGCGTGGCCGATCGCAAGGCGATCGTCCTGCCCGCCAATCTGATCGGCCAGATCGACGCCCTCGCCAAGGGCCGCGCGCTTGCAGACGTGGACCTGAGCGCCCCGGCCGCCGAGATCACCGAGCGCACCACCACCACCACGGCGCTCGATCGCAAGGCCGCCGCGGCGGAAGATGCGGTGGTTGCCCGGCCGGCCGCGGCTCCCCGCACCGGCGCCGCCAACGAAATGGCGCCTTTGTCCGCGCCGATCGAAGGCCTGGGCGAAGACGAGGAGGGTGGTGGCGTCCGCGCCCCGCAGGAACAGGTCCGCATCCGTGCCGACCTGCTCGACCGCCTGGTCAACTACGCCGGCGAAGTGGCCATCTACCGCGCCCGCCTGGAACAGCAGCTGGGTGCGTTCCGTTCCAACCTTGGCGAGCTCGGTGCCACCACCACGCGACTGCGCGAGCAGCTGCGCAAGCTAGACATCGAAACCGAAGCGCAGATCGTCGCGCGCTACCAGCGCGAAGGCGATACCGGCGACGAAACCTTCGACCCGCTGGAACTCGACCGCTTCACCAACCAGCAGCAGCTGTCGCGTTCGCTCGCGGAGTCCGCGGCCGACCTGGTCAGCCTGCAGGGCTCGCTGGACGACCTGACGCGCCAGTACGAAACCCTGCTGCTGCAGCAGTCGCGCGTCAGCTCGGACCTGCAGGAAGGCCTCATGCGCACGCGCATGGTGCCCTTCGACGCCCTGGTGCCGCGCCTGCGCCGCGTGCTGCGCCAGTCGGGCAGCGACACCGGCAAGCAGGTCAACCTCAAGGTGGACGGTGCCGCCGGCGAAATGGACCGCAACGTCCTGGACCGCATGACCGCGCCGCTGGAGCACATCCTGCGCAACGCGGTCGCGCATGGCCTGGAGATGCCCGCCGACCGGCGCGCGGCCCGCAAGCCCGAGGAAGGAACGGTCCGCGTACTGGTGCAGCGCGAAGGTTCCGAAGTCGTGCTCAAGATCAGCGACGACGGCCGCGGCCTGGACAAGGAAGCCATCCGCAGGAAGGCCGTCGAACGCGGCCTGCTCAAGGCGGAGGCCGAGGTTTCCGACGCCACGCTGTATGGCTTCATCCTGGAATCGGGCTTCTCCACCGCCGAGTCGGTCAGCCGCCTGGCCGGTCGCGGCGTCGGCATGGACGTGGTGTACAGCGAAATCCGTCAGCTCGGCGGTTCGCTCGGCATCGAGTCGGAGGTAGGCAAGGGCAGCGTCTTCACCATCCGCCTGCCGTTCACCCTGGCCGTGACGCAGGCCGTGTTCGTCAAGATCGGCGATACCAGCTTTGCGGTGCCGATCGCCTCGGTGCAGGGCGTGGGCCGCATGGGCCGCGCCGACCTCGAGAAGCAGCTCGCCACCGACACGCCAAGCTTCACCTACGCCGGCGAGTCCTACGCCATCCACGACCTGGGCAGGCTCATTGGCCACGCCCCGGCGAAGGCGCAGGACAGCCTGCAGATGCCGCTGCTGCTGGCCCGGTCGGGTGATTTGCGCGCCGCCATCTGCATCGACCAGGTGCTGGGCAGCAAGGAAATCGTGGTCAAGCCGGTGGGTCCGCAGGTCAACTCGATCCCGGGCATCTTCGGCGCCACGATCATGGGCGACGGCCGCGTGGTGGTGATCCTGGACGTCGCGCCGCTGGTGCGCCGCCAGGACAACCGCGACCGCAACGCCATCGTGGTCGCGCCGGCCCCGGCCGCGCCGGTCCGCCGCATCCCTGCGGTGATGGTGGTGGACGACTCGATCACCATGCGCAAGGTGACCGGCCGCGTGCTGGAGCGCCACAACATGGAGGTGCTGACGGCGAAGGACGGCGTGGACGCCATCGAGAAGATGGCCGAGCGCGTACCCGACCTGATGCTGCTGGACATCGAAATGCCGCGCATGGACGGCTACGAACTGGCGCAGAACATGAAGTCCGACCCGCGCCTGAAGGACGTACCGATCATCATGATCACCTCGCGTACCGGCGACAAACATCGCCAGCGCGCCTTCGATATCGGCGTCAACCGCTATCTCGGCAAGCCCTACCAGGAAGTCGAGCTGATGCGGAACGTGTTCGAGATGTTGGGCCTGGAGCCGGCCGATGCTTGAGTCACCGGTTCGCGTCGCCCTGCTGGCTCGTCCCGGCGACGCCCGCGACCAGCTTCGCCGTGCCCTGGCGGAGCTGGGCGCCCAGCGGGTGATTGAAGGCGCCCCCGCCGCGCGCGGTCCCCGCCCGGTGGCGGGAGTACAGCCGTCTGTGGTGGTGGTGGGCCGGGGGCCGGGCCTGGAGGGTTCGCTGGGGG
>NZ_JAIBFH010000319.1 GCF_019459675.1 Arenimonas sp. | reverse complement strand
GGGGATGGCGACCTGGGTGGATTCGACGATGAAGTCGACGTAGCCGCGGTCGAGGTAGTAGTTGGACAGCTTATCCAGGTCGCCCGAAAGCTTCTCGCGCGAATACTGGTCGTCGCGGCGGTACCACGACAGCCAGTTGCTGGTGCCCGATTCCCAGCCCTGGCGGATGTCCAGGTCGCGGTAGGTCGGGTTGCCGACGATGTTGATGTCGCGGATGCGCGCGGCCTTGCCCTCGGCGATCACGATGGTGATGTCGACGCGGTTGCGGTCGAGGTTGCTGACCGACGGGGTGATGGAGACGTTGTACTTGCCGCGGTTGTTGTACTGGCGGATCAGTTCCTGCGTCACCCGGTCGAGGTTGAGCGGGTTGAAGGTCTCGCCCTCGGTCAGGCCGATGTTGCGCAGGCCGCCCAGCAGGTCTTCGGACTTGATGTCCTTGTTGCCCGACAGCGTGATGGCGTTGATGGCCGGACGCTCGGTGACCACCACCACCAGGATGCCGCCCTGGCGCTCGAGGCGGACGTCGCTGAAGAAGCCGGTCTTGAACAGGGCCCGGATGGCCTCCGAAGAGCTGCTGCGGTCGAGCGTGTCGCCCTTCTCGACCGGCAGGTAGGTGAACACCGTGCCGGCGGAGATGCGCTGCAGTCCCTCGACGCGGATGTCCGCCACGGTGAAGGCATCGAAGTTCTGTGCCTGGACGGGGCTGGCGATTGCGGCGGCAAGCGCGAGGCTCAAGAGGCAGCGGCGAACAGTGGGTCGCGTCATCATCAATCCGTTGGTGACGGACGCCGGGAGCGTCCGCGAAAGGGTGGGGTCAGAAACTGGGTCGGAACAAGTCATTATAGAAGGCCAGGCCCATCAGGCCGGCCAGGAACACCAGACCGACGTATTGACCTGCCATCAGCGCTCGTTCACCGACCGGGCTGCCTTTGACCAGCTCGATAAGGTAATACAGCAAGTGTCCCCCATCCAAGACCGGGATGGGCAGCAGGTTCATGATGCACAGGCTCAGCGACAGGATCGCCAGGAAGTTCAGGAACCAGGCCGGGCCCAGGCTGGCGCTGCCGTTGGCGACCCGGGCGATGGTGATCGGCCCGGAAATATTCTGCAGCGAAGCCTGCCCGGTCACCATGCGGCCCAGCATGCGCATCACGTCGCTGGCCATCTGGTAGGTCTGGGAAAGGGCCTCGGGAACGGCCTGCAGCGGGCCGAAGCGCAGCACGGCGTCCTGCGGGCGCGCGGCGCCGGTGATGCCCAGCAGCCAGCGCGGCTGGCCCTGGACGTCCGCCATCCGGGGGTCCACTTCCACCACGGCCGACCGGCCGCCACGCTCGATTTGAAGGGCCAGCGGCTCGCCGCTGCGGGCGGCCACCTGAACGGCGTCGCCCAGCTCGAAGTAGGTGAGGATGGGCTGGCCGCCGACGGCGACAATGCGGTCGCCCGGCTGCAGGCGGCCCGCAGCGGCGCCGTCCGGCTGCACGGTGCCGACCACGGCGGGGTCGGAAAGGCTCAGGCCGAGGTCCCGGAACGGGTTCTGTTCGCTGACCGCCACGTCGGCCCGGTCCAGCGGCAGCACCCGCATCACCTCGTCGCCGGCGGCGGTGCGCACCCGCACCGCGGTGGACTGACGGTCCATGGCGGCGTTGGAAAGGGCGATCCCGGCTTCGGTGAGGGTGCGGGTTTCGCGGTCGCCCACGGCCAGCAGGCGATCGCCGGGCTGGAAGCCCGCGCTGGCGGCGATGCCCTGCGCGGGGCCCATCACGGGCGCGTAGTCGGGCTTGCCGATCACGAACATCAGCCACATCAGGGCGATGCAAAGCAGAAGGTTGGCGATGGGGCCAGCGGCCACGATGGCGATGCGCTGGCCTACCGGCTTGGCGTTGAAGCTCTGGTGGCGGTCCTGGGGCGCGACCTCGGTTTCGCGATCGTCCAGCATCTTCACGTAGCCGCCCAGCGGCAGCATGGCCAGCACGTATTCGGTGCCGTCCTTGCCCACGCGGGTCCACAGCGGCTTGCCGAACCCCACCGAGAAACGCAGCACGCGCACGCCGCAACGGCGCGCCACCCAGTAATGCCCGAACTCGTGGAAGGTGACCAGGATGCCCAGGCTGACCAGCAGCCACCACACCGACCCGAAGAACTCCGTCATGCGTGCATCCTCGGGATCAGTGATTCGGCCATGCGCCGGGCCTCGGCGTCGGTGTCCATCAGTTGGGCCAGGTCGCCGGCGGGGCCGCCGGGCAGGGCGTCCAGGCAGGCCTGGATCAACTCAGGGATGCCTAGGAAACCCAATCGGCCCTGAAGAAAGGCTGAAACAGCTATTTCATTGGCCGCGTTCAGGATGGCGGGGACGCGGCCGCCGGCCTCCAGGGCCCGGAACGCCAGGCCCAGGCAGGGGAAGGCGGCCAGGTCGGGGGCCTCGAAATCGAAGCGCGCCAGCGCCGCCAGGTCCAGCGGCGCCACGCCCGAGTCCACGCGCTCGGGCCAGGCCAGGCCGTAGGCCAGGGCGGTGCGCATGTCGGGATTGCCCAGTTGCGCCAGCACCGACCCGTCCACGTAGTCCACCAGCGAATGGATGACGCTCTGCGGGTGCACCACCACTTCGATCTGCGACGCCGGCATGCCGAAAAGATAGTGCGCTTCGATCACCTCCAGGCCTTTGTTCATTAGCGTGGCGGAGTCGACCGAGATCTTGCGGCCCATCACCCAGTTGGGATGGGCACACGCCTGGTCGGGGGTGACCCGGGCCAGCTCGGCGCGCG
>NZ_JAIBFH010000311.1 GCF_019459675.1 Arenimonas sp. | reverse complement strand
GAACAGGTCCGCGGCCATGCCGGCGCAGTCGCCGACATTGTCGCCCACGTTGTCGGCGATGGTCGCGGCGTTGCGGGGATCATCCTCCGGGATGCCGGCCTCGACCTTGCCCACCATGTCGCCGCCCACGTCGGCGCCCTTGGTGAAGATGCCGCCGCCCAGGCGCGCGAAGATCGAGATCAGCGAGCTGCCGAAGGCCAGGCCGATCATTGGCTGCAGCGCGGCATTCACCGCCTCCGCGGTCTGCGCGCCCGAACCGCCCAGGACGTACCAGAAGTACCCGGCCACGCCCAGCAGGCCCAGGCCCACCACCAGCATGCCGGTGATGGCGCCGCCCTTGAAGCTGACGTTGAGCGCCGAGTTCAGGCTGACGGTGGCCGCCTGCGCCGTGCGCACGTTGGCGCGCACCGAAACGAACATGCCGATGAAGCCGGCCAGGCCCGACAGCACCGCGCCGATCAGGAAGCCGATGGCGGTGGGCCAGCCCAGCTGCGGCACGAAGCCGATCACCAGGAACAGGATGACGCCGACTATGGCGATGGTGCGGTACTGGCGGCGCAGGTAGGCGCCCGCGCCCTCCTGGATGGCCGCGGCGATCGACTGCATTTTTTCATTGCCTGCCGGCTGGCCGACGATCCATTTCGCGACGACGATGCCGTAAAGGATGGCGATGGCCGCACAGGCCAACGCGAGGTGCATTCCGTATTGCTCGAACATGTAAACCCTCCCCAGAGTTCAACAGTGGAACAAACATAAGCGGCCGATCGGCCGCCCGTCCCGAGTATGTCAAAGGGGGGGAGGGGGCGCCATACGCCCCCGACGTTCGCCTCAGCCCTTCCAGGCCGGCAGCTTGCGCGGCACGGACACGTTCTTGAGGCGCACGTAATCGGGCAGGCCGTCGGCGCGATACGGCGGCGGTGCCTCGCCCTTTATCAGCGGCTGCAGGTAAGTGCGGCAGGCGGCCGTGATGCCGTAGCCGCTGCGGTCGATGAAGCCCTTGGGCATCGTCTTTTCGCGGTTGGCGATGTCGGTGAGCGGAGCCGGCGCGATCTTCCAGCGATAGGGCTTGGACGAGGTGCGCACGATCACCGGCATCACGCCGTTGCGCCCCGCCAGCGCGTAGTCCACCGCGGCCTGGCCCACGGCCTGGGCCTGGGCAAGGTCGGTGGCCGAGGCGATGTGGCGGGCCGAGCGCTGCAGGTAGTCGGGCACGGTCCAGTGCACCTTCAGCCCCAGCTTGTCCTTGACCGTGGCGGCCAGCAGCGGCCCCACGCCGCCCAGCTGCGAGTGCCCGAAGGCGTCCTTGCCGCCGCCGGCGTCGGCCACGAAGCGGCCGTCGGCGTGGCGGATGCCTTCCGACACCACCACCACGCACCAGCCCACTTTCTTCACCACGGCCTGCACGCGGGCCAGGAACCTGGCCTCGTCGTAGGCAATTTCGGGGAACAGGATCACCTGCGGCGCGTCGTCCTTGCCGGTGCCGGCCAGGCCGCCCGCGGCGGCCAGCCAGCCGGCGTGGCGGCCCATCACTTCGTAGACGAACACCTTGGTGGAGGTGTCGGCCATGGCCGCCACGTCCAGCGCGGCCTCGGCCACCGAAACGGCCGTGTACTTGGCCGCCGAGCCGAAGCCCGGGCAGGTGTCGGTGACCACCAGGTCGTTGTCCACGGTCTTGGGCACGCCGATGCAGGTCAGCGGGTAGCCAGTGACGCGGGCCATTTCCGACAGCTTCAGGGCGGTGTCGGCCGAGTCGTTGCCGCCGTTGTAGAGGAACCAGCGCACGTCGTGGGCGTCCAGCACGTCCAGCAGGCGCTGGTACTTGGGCTGGTCTTCCTCCAGCGACTTGAGCTTGAAGCGGCAGGACCCGAAGGCCCCGCCCGGGGTGTGGGCCAGCGCGCGGATGGCCGCGGCGGACTCCTTCGAGGTGTCCACCAGGTCCTCGCGCAGGGCGCCCAGGATGCCGTTGCGGGCGGCCAGGACCTTCACTTTGCGGCCGCGGGCGGCCTGGATGACGGCACCGGCGGTGGCGTTGATGACGGCGGTGACACCGCCGGACTGTGCGTAGAGGAGCGTTCCTTTGCCCATGGTTTCCTTTCCTTTGAATTGACTTGGACCGGCCCGGCCAGTAGCTTTTCACTATCCGCACGGCCTGTCAGCGGCCCCACTATAGCCAAACGGGGTGACGACGGCGCCGTGCGTCCTTGTTTATAGGGGTTCTCGAAGCAATGCGACTGGTACTTCTCGGCGCGCCCGGATCGGGCAAGGGTACGCAGGCCACCCGCCTGCGCGAACACCTGCAGGTTCCGCACATTTCCACCGGCGACCTGCTGCGCGCCGCCGTCAAGGCGGGCACCGAACTGGGCCGCCAGGCCAAGGCCGTCATGGAGTCGGGCGGCCTGGTGTCCGACGACATCGTGCTGGGCATGCTGGAGGAGCGCCTGACCGCCGGCGACACCGGCAACGGTTTCGTGCTCGACGGCTACCCGCGCAACCTCGCCCAGGCCAACGCCCTGGACGCCCTGCTGGGCCGCCTGGGCCAGCCGGTGGATATCGCCGTGCAGCTGGACGTGGACACCGAACTGCTGATCACCCGCCTGGCGGGACGCGCGCAGGCCGAAGGCCGCGCCGACGACAGCCCCGAGGCCGTGCGCCACCGCCTGGGCGTTTACAACGACGCCACGGCGCCGGTGGTGGACTTCTACCGCAATACCGGCCGCCTGGCCTGCGTTGACGGCGTGGGCGGCATGGACGACGTTTTCCTGCGCATCATCGCCACCCTCGCGCCCACGCCCGAAATCGGCTGAGCCCGCTGCCGTGGCCGCGCTGCTGCGCGAGGTGGTGGAGGTTTGCCTGCTCAAGCGCGGGCCGCAGGACCTGCCGTTCTCACCGCCGGCGGTCGCCGCGTTCACCGCCGCCCTGCTGGGCGTGCAGCTGGTTTTCGCCGCCTACCATGACGCAGGCGCCGCGGCGCTGGCCGCCCGGGCGCTGGTGACCCTGCTGATCCTGTTCGGCGCCACGCTGGCGCTGCTGCGCTTCCGGGCCATGGAAAACCGCGCCAGCCAGACCCTGCTGGCGCTGGCCGGCACGTCCCTGGTGTTCTCGCTGGTGATGATGCCGCTGGCGCTGGTGCTGCGCCCGTACCTGGGCAACGACAATCCGCCGCCGTCGATGATGGTGTTCGCACTGGCGGCGGTGTTCGCCTTCTTCTGGAAGCTGCGGGTCGAGGCGGCCATCTGGCGCCAGGCGCTGGAAATCCCGGTAGCGGCGGCCTACCTGCTGACGTTCGCCCTGCTGATGTCCGAAGCGCTGCTGCTGCTGGCGCTGGTGCCTGCGACGGTTCCCGCCACCCCCTGATCCTGCCATCCTTAGAACCATGAAACTCCATATCCTCGGTATCTGCGGCACCTTCATGGGCGGCGTCGCCGCGCTGGCGCGTGAACTTGGCCATGCCGTGGACGGCTCGGACCAGAACGTCTACCCGCCCATGTCCACCCAGCTCGGGCAGCTGGGCATCTCGCTCAACTCGGGCTACGCCGCCGCGCACATCGCCGCCGACACCGACGTGGTGGTGGTGGGCAACGCGCTGTCGCGCGGCAACGCCGCCGTCGAACACGTGCTTGATGCCGGCCTGCGCTACACCTCGGGCGCGCAGTGGCTCAGCGAACACGTGCTGCCCGGGCGCGAGACGCTGGCGGTGGCCGGCACGCACGGCAAGACCACCACCACGTCCATCCTGGCCTTCTTGCTGGAAGCCGCCGGCCGCGACCCCGGTTTCCTGGTGGGCGGCGTGCCGGAAAACTTCGGCGTTTCCGCCCGCATCGGCAGCGGCCGCGAGTTCGTGGTCGAGGCCGACGAATACGACACGGCCTTCTTCGACAAGCGCAGCAAGTTCGTGCACTACCGACCCACGGTGGCCATCCTCAACAACCTCGAGTACGACCACGCCGACATCTTCCCGGACCTGGCGGCCATCCAGCGCCAGTTCCACCACCTGGTGCGCATCGTGCCGGGCCGCGGCCGCCTGATCGTCAACGGTGAAGACGACGCGCTGGCGCAGGTGCTGGCCATGGGCTGCTGGACGCCGGTGGAGCGCTTTGGCATCGGCGAAGGCTTCGACTGGAGCGCGCGCCTGCTGGCCGACGACGGCTCGGCGTTTGAAGTGCAGCACGGCGGCGCGACGGTGGGCACGGTGCGATGGGCCATGTCGGGCCGCCACAACGTGATGAACGGCCTGGCCGCGCTGGCCGCCGCCCATGCCGTGGGCGTGGACCTGGCGCAGGTGATCCCGGCGCTGGCCGACTTCGTCAGCGTCAAGCGACGCATGGAAAACCTGGGCCAGGCGCGCGGCGTCACCGTGTACGACGATTTCGCCCACCATCCCACCGCCATCCGCACCACGCTCGAGGGCCTGCGCGCCCGCGTCGGCGCTGCGCGCATCGTGGTGGCGATGGAGCCGCGCAGCAATTCCATGCGCCTGGGCGCGCATGCCTCCCAGATCGCCCCGTCGCTGCACGAGGCCGATGCGGTGGTGTTCCTGCACCGGCCCGAGCTGGCGTGGGACGCGGGCAGCGTGGTGTCGGCGCTGCGCGGCGAAGGCGAGGCGGTGGCCAGCGTGGACGAGCTGGTGGCGGCGCTTGCACGGCACGCACGCGAGGGCGACCACGTGGTGTTCATGTCCAACGGCGGCTTCGAAGGCGCGCCGCTGCGTTTCCTGGCGCGGATGGGCGGCTGAGATGGCCATCGCCGAGCCGTCCCTCACCGAGCTGCCCCTGTTCCCGCTGTCTTCGGTGCTGTTCCCGGGCGGCACGCTGGGCCTGCGGATCTTCGAGCCACGTTATCTCGACCTGGTGAAGCGCGGCGGCCCCCGCGCCGAGGGCTTCGGCATCAGCCAGAACCAGGACGGCAGCGAAGCCGGCCTGCCCGCCGGTCCGCCGGCGCGGGGCACCGCCGCCCCCCACGTTGATTTAGACA
>NZ_JAIBFH010000294.1 GCF_019459675.1 Arenimonas sp. | reverse complement strand
TGTCTCCACCCGTTTCCCCGCCCCCAAACCCCCCGTCCCCCCCACCCATATATTAGTTGCGCGGGGCCCCAACCCCGGGGGGCACAACGGGCTCCATTCTCACCCGGCCCGCAAACGCCACACGACTTGAGGCGCTGGCCGGGCGCGGTCATCAGGCTGCCGTTGGACGCCACGGGGTTGGCGCCCAGCATCAGGAAATAGTGGGTGCGGTCGACGTCGGGAATGGGCAGCAGGAACTGGTGGCCGAACATCAGCCAGTCCACCAGCTGGTGCGGCCATTGGTCCACCGACGAGGCGCTGAAGATGTTCTTGCTGCGCAGCGACCGGAGCAGCGCGGGCAAGTAGGCGATGTGGCCGAAGTGGTGGACGTTGGGATTGCCGAGGTAGGCCGCCACCGCATCGGGCCCGTGGTCGCGCTGGGTTGCGGCCAGCCGTTCGCCGGCCTCGGCCAGGGCCTCGTCCCAGCTGATCTCCTGCCATTCGCTGCCTCGCCTGCGCAGCGGGCGGCGCAGGCGGTCCGGATCGGCCTCCAGGTCCAGGATGGCGTTGCCCTTGGGGCAGACGTGGCCGCGGCTGAACGGGTCGGCGGCGTCACCGCGTATCGCCACCAGCTCATCGGCCTCGTAATGCAGCTCCAGGCCGCAGATGGCCTCGCACAGCGGGCAGGCGCGGAAGCGGGATTGGCGGGCCATGGCGTTGTCCTGTGGGCGTTGGGCCGAGTTTAGGTCAGCAGGGCGGGCTTCGGGGCGCCCGGCGCGGTAAACTAGCCGGATGTCCCTGATCACACTCCAAGGCGTCGACTTCAGCGTCGGCGGCCCACTCCTGCTCGATTCCGTGAGCCTGACGATCGAGCGCAACGAGCGCGTCTGCATCGTCGGCCGCAACGGCGCCGGTAAATCCACCCTGCTGCGGCTGCTGTCGGGCGAACTCGTGCCCGACGACGGCGTGCTCACCCGCACGGGCCGCATTGCCGGCCTGGCGCAGGAGGTGCCCAAGGACCTCACCGGCAGCGTCTTTGACGTGGTGTCGATGGGCCTGGGCGAGCTGGGCGCGGACCTGGCCCGCTACCACCACATGCTGCACGACGGCATGGACATCGACATGGACGAGCTGGGCAGCGTGCAGGCCCGCATTGAAGCCGGCAACGGCTGGCAGATCGAACAGCGCGTCGAGCAGGTGATCAGCAAGCTCGACCTGCCCGAGGACGCCGAGTTCTCGGCGCTGTCGGGCGGCATGAAGCGCCGGGTGCTGCTGGCGCAGGCGCTGGTGGCCGCGCCCGACCTGCTGTTGCTGGACGAACCCACCAACCACCTGGACATCGAGTCGATCGCCTGGCTGGAAGAGTTCCTGAAGAACTTCGGCGGCAGCGTGGTGTTCGTCACCCATGACCGCGAGTTCCTGCGCAACCTGGCCACCCGCATCATCGAGATCGATCGAGGGCAGGTGACCAGCTGGCCCGGCGACTACGACAACTTCCTGCGCCGTCGCGAAGAACGCATGCACGCCGAAGCCCAGGCCAACGCGCTGTTCGACAAGAAGCTGGCGCAGGAAGAAGTGTGGATCCGCCAGGGCATCAAGGCCCGGCGCGTGCGCAACGAGGGCCGCGTCACCGCGCTCAAGGCCTTGCGTCGCGAGCGCGCCGAGCGTCGCGAGCAGTCGGGCAACGTCAAGCTGGCCGCCGCCGGCGCCGAGAAGTCGGGTCGCAAAGTGTTCGAGGCCAAGCACGTGGACTTCGCCTTTGGCGACCGCGTGCTGGTGCGCGACTTCAGCACCGTCATCCAGCGCGGCGACAAGATCGGCCTGATCGGGCCCAACGGCTCGGGCAAGACCACCCTGCTCAAGCTGCTGCTGGGCGACCTGCAGCCCACCGCCGGCACGATGCAGGTGGGCACCAACCTGGAAATTGCCTTCTTCGACCAGCTCCGCGGCGCGCTGCGCGAAGACTGGAACGCGCTGGACAACGTGTCCGAAGGCCGCGAGTTCATCGAGATCAACGGCAGCCGCAAGCACGTGATGGGCTACCTGCAGGACTTCCTGTTCAGCCCCGACCGCGCGCTGTCGCCGATCACCAAGCTGTCCGGCGGCGAGCGCAACCGCCTGCTGCTGGCCAAGCTGTTCGCGAAGCCCTCCAACCTGCTGGTGATGGACGAACCCACCAACGACCTTGACGTTGAAACCCTCGAGCTGCTCGAGGAAATGCTGATTGACTACCCCGGCACGCTGATCCTGGTGTCGCATGATCGCGCCTTCCTGGACAACGTGGTCACCAGTTCGCTGGTGATGGAAGGCAACGGCCGGGTAGGGGACTACGTGGGCGGCTACACCGACTGGCTGCGCCAGCGGCCGATGTCCGCGCGCCTGGCCGCGGCGGCCCCCGTGTCGGCGCCCCCGGGCCCCCCCCCCCTTAGCCCCCGGGGGCCAACCCGGGCCCCGCCCGCCCCCCCCCGCGCGCTGCCC
>NZ_JAIBFH010000288.1 GCF_019459675.1 Arenimonas sp. | reverse complement strand
CCCCCCCCCCCCCCCCCCCCCCCCCCCCCCGGACCGGACTGCGGGCTTACTCGCCCTTGTTCAGCTGTTCGCGCAGCAGGGCACCGAGCTTGGTGGTGCCGCTGGCAGCGTCGAACGACTTGTTCACTTCGGCCATGTTCTCGACCAGATCGGCCTCGTCCTTGGCGCGGATGGAGAGCTGCATCACGCGGCCCTTGCGATCCATGCCGATGAACTTGGCTTCCACCGCGTCGCCGACCTTGAGGTACTGGGTGGCGTCGTCAACACGCTCCTTGGCGATGTCGTTGGCGCGCACGTAGCCCTCGATGCCGCCGTCGAGCTCGATCGTCGCGCCCTTGGTGTCAACTTCCTTGACCACGCCGGTGACGATGCTGCCCTTGGTGGTGGTGGCCATGTACTGGCCCACCGGGTCCTGCTCGAGCTGCTTCACGCCCAGCGAGATGCGCTCGCGCTCGGGATCCACGGCCAGCACCACGGCTTCCAGGTTGTCACCCTTCTTGTAGTTGCGGACCACGTCTTCACCCGTGGTGTTCCACGAGATGTCGGACAGGTGCACCAAGCCGTCGATACCGCCGTCCAGGCCGATGAAGATGCCGAAGTCGGTGATGGACTTGATCTGGCCGGAAACCTTGTCGCCCTTCTTGAACAGGGCCGAGAACGCTTCCCACGGGTTTGGGGTGCACTGCTTGATGCCCAGCGAGATGCGGCGACGCTCGCCGTCCACGTCCAGCACCATCACTTCGAGTTCGTCGCCCAGCTGGACGACCTTCGACGGGTTGACGTTCTTGTTGGTCCAATCCATCTCGGACACGTGCACCAGGCCTTCCACGCCCGGCTCGATCTCGACGAACGCGCCGTAATCGGTGACGTTGGAGACCTTGCCGAACAGGCGCGAGGAGGTCGGGTAACGGCGGGCGATGTTGTCCCACGGATCGTCGCCCAGCTGCTTGAGGCCGAGCGAAACGCGGTTGCGCTCGCGGTCGAACTTCAGCACGCGCACGTCGAGCTCTTCGCCCACGTTCACCACTTCGGACGGGTGGCGCACGCGCTTCCAGGCCATGTCGGTGATGTGCAGCAGGCCGTCGATGCCGCCCAGGTCCACGAACGCGCCGTAATCGGTGAGGTTCTTGACGACGCCCTTGATGACGGCACCTTCCTGCAGGCGCTCCATCAGCTGCTCGCGCTCGACGCTCGACTCGGACTCGACCACCGCACGGCGGGAGACCACGACGTTGTTGCGCTTGCGGTCGAGCTTGATGATCTTGAACTCGAGTTCCTTGCCTTCCAGGTAACCCGGGTCACGGACCGGACGCACGTCCACCAGCGAACCCGGCAGGAACGCGCGGACGTCGCGGATGTCGACGGTGAAGCCGCCCTTGACCTTGCCGCTGATGCGGCCGGTGACGATTTCGCCGGCTTCCATGGAAGCTTCGAGTTCGTCCCAGACCATGGCGCGCTTGGCTTTCTCGCGCGACAGCACGGTCTCGCCGAAGCCGTTCTCGAGGTATTCCAGGGCGACCTTGACGCTGTCACCGACGGCGACTTCGAGTTCGCCGGCTTCGTTACGGAACTGTTCGATCGGGATGATGCCTTCCGACTTCAGGCCGGCGTTGATCACGACCACGTCGGAGCGGATCTCGACCACGATGCCCGACACGATGGCGCCCGGCTTGAGCTTGTTGAGCGCGGTCTGGCTCTGTTCGAACAGTTCAGCGAATGATTCAGTCATTGTTGGATACTCGGTTGGACATACGGGCAGCGGCAGGACCGCGAACCCACTTGTTAGCGCTTGAGCGCGTGGATGGAGACTCCGCGCCGGATGGCGTGGGACCTCGTTTCTGCCTTGTGGGATCGCGACCCATGGGAACGCGATGCGCCGGGAACGGATTACGCCTGGCGGGGGCTTCGGAGGTTTTCCGGAAGCACCGCCAGCACGCGCTCTATCACCTCGGTGATGGCCGTACCGGTGGAGTCCACGATTACCGCGTCTTGGGCGGGTTTCAGGGGCGCCACGGCACGTCCTGCATCGCGCTCGTCGCGAGCGGCGATCTCGTGCAGCAGACTGTCAAGATTAACTGAAACCCCTTTGTCCTTCAACTGCTTATAGCGCCTTTGGGCGCGTTCGGCGGCGCTGGCGGTCAGAAAGACCTTGTAGGGGGCGTCCGGGAAGATCACGGTGCCCATGTCCCGGCCGTCGGCCACCAGGCCCGGCAGGCGGGCGAAGCGGTGCTGCAGGCCCACCAGGGCCGCCCGGACGGGGGGCTGGGCGGCGATGGCGGACGCGGCCGCGCCGGCCGTCTCGGTGCGCAGCTGGCGGGTGGCGTCCTTGCCGTTGACGATGACGTGGGGCTCGCCGGCCCCCTGGGTCTCGAACCGGATCTCGGTCCGGCGGGCACACAGGGCCACGGCCTCGGGGTCGCTCAGGTCCACGCCCTCCCAGGCAGCGGCCAGCCCGACCGCCCGGTAAAGCGCGCCCGAATCCAGATACCGCCAGCCCAGGCGCTCGGCCACGGCGCGACTGATGGTGCCCTTTCCGGAACCGGAGGGGCCGTCGATGGTCAGGATCGGGATCATGGGCATCCGGTGATTCTAGACGATGCGGGCTGGACGATGCCGGCTGGACGACGCGGGCTGGACCCTGCGCGCCGTGCGCTGCGTGCCCGACAGCGCGCCCTAGCCCTCGGCCGCCGCGGTGCGCAGGCCAAAGCCGGCCCCGCGCGCCAGCGTGTCGAAGCCGGGGAAGGACGTCGCCACGTTGGCGCAGTCGCCGATGCGCACCTCGCCGCTGGCACGCTGGGCGGCAATGGCCAGGCTCATGGCGACGCGGTGGTCGCCATGGCTGTCCACGCGGCCACCGTGCAGGGGGCCGCCGTCGATCACCGCGCCGTCCGGGGTCTCAAGCACGCTGGCACCCAGCGCCTGCAGCGCGGCGGCGGTCACCGCGATGCGGTCGGACTCCTTCACCCGCAGCTCGGCTGCGCCGCGCACCACCGTGCGGCCTTCGGCCAGCGCCGCGGCGACGAAAAGCGCCGGGAACTCGTCAATCATGTCCGGCACCAGGTGCTCGGGCACGCTGATGCCCCGCAGCGGCGAATACCGGACGCGAAGGTCGGCGACCGGCTCACCCCCCTGCTCGCCCGGCGACAGCGCCTGGATGTCGGCGCCCATCAGCCGCAGCGCTTCGAGCAGGCCGGTGCGCCGTGGGTTCATGCCGACCCGGCGCAGCAGCAGGTCCGATCCCGGCACCAGCGAGGCGGCCACCAGGAAAAACGCCGCCGAAGAAAAGTCGGCCGGCACGTCCACGTCCGTCGCGCGCAGCCGGTGGCCACCCGCCAAGTGGGCTTCGCCCGGCGAAAACCGGATCGGCCAGCCAAAGGCCGACAGCATGCGTTCGGTGTAGTCGCGGGTGGGATGCGGCTCGAGCACGCGCGTTTCGCCGGTGGCGTAAAGGCTGGCCAGCAGCACCGCAGACTTGACCTGCGCGCTGGCAACAGGAAGTTTAAAATCAATGCCTTGCAACACATTGTTGCCACTGATTCTAAGAGGCGGCAGCCCGCCTTCGCGGGCTTCGATCCGGGCACCCATCTGCCGGAGCGGGTCGATCACCCGCGCCATCGGCCGGCGCGACAGCGACGCGTCGCCTACCAACACACTGTCGAAGGACTGGCCCGCCAGCAGGCCGGCCAACAGCCGCATGCCGGTGCCGGCGTTGCCGCAGTCCAGGTCGCCCGGCGCGGCGCGCAGACCGTGCAGGCCAACGCCATGCACCACGCGGATGCTGGCGCTGGGCGCTTCGATGCGGACGCCCAACCGGGCGAAGATCGCGGCCGTGGACCGCGTGTCCTCGCCTTCCAGGAACCCCTGGACCCGCGACGTGCCGTCGGCGATGGCCGCCAGCATCACGGCCCGGTGCGACACCGACTTGTCGCCCGGGATGTCCAGCTCACCCTGCAGCGGCGTGCCCTGCCCGGCCAGCCAGTCCATCCGGTCCATGTTCACGGCAACACCTCGTCCAGGGCTTGAAGAAAACGCCGGTTCTCGTCGCGGGTGCCCACGGTGATGCGCAGGCAGGTGGGCAGCCCGTACCCGGCCATGGGCCGCGGCACCACCCCGCGGGCGACCAGGCCCGCTTCGAACGGAGCGGCGTCCCGACCGAAATCCACCAGCAGGAAATTGGTCTGCGACGCCGCGACGGCCAGCGCTCTTGCCTGGAGCGCGTCGTGCAGGGCTTCGCGCTCGGCGGCATTGCGGCGGCGCACCTGGTCCAGGTACGCCGCGTCGGCAAGCGCGGCCTCACAGGCGGCCAGGCCGGGGCCGTTGACGTTGAACGACTCGCGCACGCGCTCAAGGACCGCCACCAGCCCGCGGTTCGCCAGCAGGTAGCCCACCCGCAGCGCCGCCAGCGCGTAGCCTTTGGAGAAAGTCCGGGTCACCACCAGGTTGGGGTAGCGGTGCAGCAGCCGGGTGGCCGAGGCCAGCGCCGGGTCGGTGGCGAATTCGAGATAGGCCTCGTCAACCACCACGATCACGTCCGTGGGCAGCCCGGCAAGAAAAGCCTCCAGCTCCTGGGTGGGGAACCACGTTCCCGTAGGGTTGTTGGGGTTGGCCAGGTAAACCAGGCGCGTGGCCGGTCCCACGGCCGCACGCAGCGCGACCAGGTCGTGGCCCCGCGCCATCGCGTGGCCGGGGGGCAGCGGTTCGGCCAGCCGCAGCGTGGCGCCCGCGGCCTGCGCGGCCAACGCGTAAACCGCAAAACCATAGCGCGAAGCCACCACCTCGCAGCCCGGGCCGGCAAAGACCTGCGCCAGCATCATCAGCAGCTCGTGCGACCCGTTGCCCAGTGCGATCTGCGCCACGTCCACGCCATGGTGCAGCGCCAGCGCACGCTTGAGGTCGCCACCCAGCGGATCGGGGTAGCGACACAGCGAGTCCAAGGCTCCCAGCATGGCCTCACGCGCGGCCGGGCTGGGCCCGTGGCTGTTCTCGTTCGAGCCCAGTTCCACCAGCCCGCCGGCACCGTTGGCACGGCGCAGGGCCACCAGGTCCAGGCCCGGGTCGTAGGCACGCAGCCCACGAACGCCCGGCTGGGCAAGCGCGACGTAGTCCGGCGTTTCCATGGTCAGAGCAGGGCCACCGGATAGGAGCCGAGCACTTTCACGTCGGCCGCGTATTCGCCCAGTTCCGACAGCGCGCTGGCCACCCCGGCGTCGGCAACGTGGCCGCTGACGTCGATGAAGAACGCGTACTGCCAGCGCCCGGTGTGCGAGGGCCGTGATTCGATGCGGTTCATGCTGACGCCGTGGCGGGCAAAGGGGCTCAGCACGTTATAAAGCGCACCGGGCTGGTCGCGGACATACACCAGCAGCGAAGTACGGTCGTGGCCACTGGCCGAGAACAGCTCACGGCCCAGCACCAGGAACCGCGTGGTGTTGTCCTGGCGGTCCTGGATCGGGCCGGCCACCACCTTGAGGCCGTAGACATGGCCGGCGCTTTCACCGGCGATGGCCGCGGCGTCGTCGGAGGTCCGGGCCCGGCGCGCGGCTTCGGCGTTGCTGGCGACCGGGATCTTCTCGGCCTTGGGCAGGTTCTGGCGCAGCCACGCCTTGCACTGGGCCAGCGACATCGGGTGCGAGTACACGCGTTCGATGTCTTCCAGCCGGCCGGTGCGCGACATCAGGTGCTGGTGCACCGACAGCTCCACTTCCCCGCAGATTTTCAGCGGCGAAGTGAGGAACATGTCCAGCGTGGACTGGATGGTGCCCTGCCCCGAGTTCTCCACCGGAACCACGCCGAAATCGGCGTTGCCCGCTTCCACTTCCTGGAACACTTCCTCGATGCTGGCCAGCGGCAGCCCCTTGGCCGAATGGCCGAAATGCTTGTGCAGCGCCTGCTGGGAGAACGTGCCTTCCGGACCCAGGAAGCCGACCTTCAGCGGCTCCTGCTGGGCCAGGCAGGCGGACATGATTTCGCGGAACAGACGCAGCAGCACTTCGTCGCTCAAGGGGCCGTCATTGCGGTCCAGGACCTGGCGCAGCACCTGCGATTCACGCTCGGGCCGGTAATAGTCCACGGCCGCCTTCAGCGGCCCTTTGGCCTTGCCGACCTGCTGGGCCCAGCGCGCCCGCTCGGCGATCAGGGCCTGGATCTGCAGGTCGATGCCGTCGATGTGGCCACGCACGTCCGAAAGCTTCGGCGCCGGCTGGGCGCCTGGCTTGAGGGCCTTGTCGGGCTTGGGTTTGGCGGCGGCGCGCTTGGCGCCCGCCTTCCCCGGCTTGGCCGGGGCTGGTTTCTTGTTGGCCATGAGTCAACCGTTCCTGCGTGCGAAGTCGGCCATGAAGTCCACCAGCGCCTGCACGCCGGCCTCGGGCATGGCGTTGTAAAGCGAGGCGCGCATGCCGCCCAGGGCGCGATGGCCCTTGAGCCCCAGCAGGCCGGCCGCCGACGCATCGCGCAGGAAAGGCTGGTCGAGTGCGGGGTCGGCCAGGAAGAACGGCACGTTCATCCTGGACCGGGCGTCGACGGCGACCGGGTTGCGGTAGTAGCCGCCCGACCCGTCGATGGCCGCGTAAAGCTGCGCCGCCTTGCGGGCGTTGCGCTCGCCGATGGCGGCGGCGCCGCCTTCGGCCTTCAGCCACTGCAGCACCAGGCCCAGCATGTACCAGGCAAACGTGGGCGGGGTGTTGAACATCGAATCGTTGCCGGCCTGGTTGGCCAGGTCGAAAATGGGCGGCAGGTCGCGGCCGTGCTTTCCCAGCAGGTCCTTGCGGATGATGGCCAGGGTCAGGCCGGCGGGCCCGAGGTTCTTCTGGGCCCCGCCGTAAAGCACGCCGAAGCGGGCCACGTCGATCGGTCGGGACAGGATGTTGGACGACACGTCCGCCACCAGCGGCACGTCGCCCACGTCCGGGATGTCGTGGAACTCAACGCCGTGGATGGTTTCATTGGGCGTGTAGTGCACGAAAGCGGCACCGGGCGTCAGCTGCCATTGGTCGCGCGGCGGCAGGCAGGCATAGCCGCTGTCCCGGGCACTGGCGGCAACATGGGTGCGGATCGAAGGGCGGGCGTTGTCGATCGCCTTCTCGCCCCAGTGCCCGGTGATCACGTAGTCGGCCACCTGGTCGCGTCCGGCCAGGTTGAGCGGCAGCAGGGCCGCCAGCGTGGTGGCGCCGCCCTGCAGGAACAGCGCGTGGTAATCGTCGGGAATGGCCATCAGTTCGCGCAGGTCGCGCTCGGCGGCGGCGGCGCAGTCGATGAAGGCCTGGCCGCGGTGGCTGAGCTCCATCACCGAGGCGCGCTCGCCCTTCCACTCAAGCAGTTCGGCCTGGACCTGGCGAAGCACCGGCTCGGGCAACGTCGCCGGACCGGCGCTGAAATTGAAAGCGCGCGACATGTCAAAAACCTCGGGGATTTACTGCCATCTCAGGCTAGCACGGCGACGCCGCAGCCCGGAAGTTGGCTCAGCCCAAGATGCGCGCAGTACCCAGGAGCATTTGCTCGAAGTCGTCCGGCGGCAGCGCCTGCGAGAACAGATAGCCCTGGCCGTAGCGGCAGCCCAGCGCCTTGAGCATCGCCTGCTGGCCGCGGGTTTCGATGCCCTCGGCGGTCAGCGCAAGTCCCAGTTCGTCGGCGAAGGCGGTGATGGTGCGCACGATGGCGCGATGGCGCGGG
>NZ_JAIBFH010000283.1 GCF_019459675.1 Arenimonas sp. | reverse complement strand
GAGGCGGGATCAGGTTCCGGGAAGTGAACCTGACCCCGTTCTTTCAGTTGCCGCGGCGGCCCTGGAAGCGGGGGGCGGGGGCGCCGAGGTGGGGCAGCCGCAGCTTGCCGATGGCGGTGATGCGCTCTTCGGCCATGCGGTCGGCGGCCTTGTTGGTCGGGATGCCGTCGCGCTTGGCGATTTCGAAGATGCGGCCCAGGTTGTAGTAGATAGTGCGCATCATCCGCATGGCGCGCTCGCGGTTGTAACCGTCGATTTCCAGCGACACGTTCATCAGGCCGCCGGCGTTCACCGCGTAGTCGGGCGCGTACAGGATGCCCTTGTTGGCCACTTCCACGCCCATCTCGTCGGTGGCCAGCTGGTTGTTGGCGGCGCCGCAGATGATCTTGCACTTCAGGCGGGGCAGGGTCTTTTCATTCACCGTGCCGCCCAGGGCCGTGGGCGAATAGACGTCGGCGTCCACGTCGTAGATCTCGTCCAGGGCCACGCCCTCGCAGCCGAACTCATCCACGGCGCGCTGCACGGAATCCTTGTTGATGTCGGTGACGAAGACTTTCGCGCCGCGCTCGCGCAGCAGCTTCACGAACTCCATGCCGACATGGCCCACGCCCTGCACGGCGTAGCTGTAGTTGCCCACGTCTTCGTTGCCGAACTTGACCTGCAGCGCGGCCATCAGGCCCTGCAGGGTGCCGTAGGCGGTGAACGGCGACGGGTCGCCCGAGCCGCCGTGCACCTGGTGCACGCCGGTGACGAACTCGGTTTCGCGCAGCACGTATTCCATGTCGTTGACGTCGATGCCGACGTCTTCGGCGGTGATGTAGCGACCGCCCAGCGAGTTCACGAAGCGGCCGAAGGCGCGGAACAGCGCCTCGGACTTGTCCTTGTTCGGGTCGCCCCAGATCACTGCCTTGCCACCGCCCAGGTTCAGACCCGACACCGCCGCCTTGTAGGTCATGCCGCGGCTCAGGCGCAGCACGTCGTTCAGAGCCTCCGCCTCGCTGGCGTAGGGCCACATGCGCGTGCCGCCCAGCGCGGGGCCCAGCACGGTGTTGTGGATGGCGATGATGGCCTTCAGGCCTGCGTCCTTGTTGTGGCAGAACACCACTTCCTCGTGGCCCGAGGTGGAGATGGTTTCGAAGATCATTTGAGGCTCCGGTCCGGCGGCGAATAACCGCGGCGCTGCGCGAAAGTAGACGTGCGAAGTTACACTAATAAAGCTTCGCAAGTTATTGATTAATATGGACCAAATCCCAAGATAAAAAGCTTCCCTGGGGTCTGGGCGCGCCGTAGTGTAAAGCAAACGCTCTAATCGGGCAGGTCGCCAGGCCCCGGCCATTCCGAAGGCCTGTCCGCTCCCGGCGCCGGCCGGCGTTCCCTTAATTGCTTGGTCATCTTGTCTCTCCCCGCAAGATGCCCAGCCAACACCCCTAGACCAGGTTTTATTGGGCGACCGCCGCGCGGTCGCCCTTTTTTTTGCCAGGGGCAACGCCTGCCAGCTCCCTCGCGCCAGCCTTCACGCCGCGTGAGCGCGCGATCGGGGGTAATGACGGCTGTCAATTGACCGGGTCCTCATGGCGACTGCCTCCGCCAACGCACCGCCGATCGTCGTTCCCGACGCCGCCGACGAATCGGCGCTGGTGGCCCTGATGGGCCGCATCCGCTTTGGCGACGCCGACGCCCTGGGCACCCTGTACGACCTGGCGCTGGGCCGGGTGTATGGCCTGGCCCTGCGCGTGCTGCGCCAGCCCCAGGACGCCGAAGAGGTGGTCAGCGACGTGTTCCTGCAGGTTTGGGACCAGGCCGTGAGCTACTGCCCCCAGCGCGGCAGCGTGATGGCCTGGCTGCAGACCCTGGCCTGGAGCCGGGCCGTGGACCGGCTGCGGCGCCTCCGCCGGCAGCGGCTTGAACAGCCGCTGCATCCGGAGGGCGGTGAAGACGCGTATACATCCTGTGAAGACCTCCCGGTCGATACGCTGCTTGAGCATCTTGGCAACGCCCAGGCCCTGCGTCGCGCCTTCGAGACCCTCACCCCGGCCCAGCGCAACGTGCTGGAACTGGCCTACCACGAGGAGCTGTCGCAACCCGAAATCGCCGAGCGCACCGGCCTGGCCTTGGGCACGGTGAAATCGCATGCGCGCCGCGGCCTGGCCGCGCTGCGCCAAGCGCTGCAAGACGACGGGACAGACGCACCATGACTTCGCGACAGCCCCACATCGATGACACGCTGCTGGCCGCACTGGCCGGTCTGGTGCCCGAACAGGTGCCAGCCCCGGAGGCGTCCGCGTCCCTGCGCGCAAGCATCCTGGCCCAGGCGCGCCGCATGCGCACCCAGGTGATCCGCGCCGACGAAGGCGAATGGGTGCCGTTCGTGCCGGGCATCCGCATCAAGACGCTGCGCCGCAACGAAGCCGAGGGCACCCAGACCAGCCTGTGGCGCATCGAGCCCGGTGCCTGCGTGCCGCCGCACCCGCATACGCACGAAGAAGAATGCATGGTGATGGAAGGCTCGGTGGTGCACGACGACGTGGAGTACTTCCCCGGCGATTTCCTGCTGGCCCCGGTGGGCGAGCGGCACAAGCCCTTCTTCGCCCCGAAGGGTGCGCTGCTGCTGATTCGCAGCGAGCTGATCCCCGACCCGGAAAAACTGCGTCGGCTGGCTGAGGCGAACAAAATAAGCTGAGCTGCATCCGGCCGGCGCCCTGCCTGCGTAAGCCCGGAGTACGCGCGCTGCGTACGTTCCGGAGCACCATCGCCATGCCTCGTTTGATTGCCAGCCTGCTGGTTACCCTGTTCCTACTGGTGCTGTCGGTGGCGGCTTCCGCTGCCACCACCGCGCCCGCCGGCGCGGCGCCCCGCGCCAACGCTGCCGACATGGCGCGCCTGGCGCGCGAAAACCCGATCCCCATCTGGCGCCGCAACGGCATCCTGGTTGAACAGGGCGGCCGCGCGCTTTACACCTTCGCCACCGACAGCACCGGGCAGAGCTCCTGCGACCGCCCCTGCGAAGGCCTCTGGCCGCCGCACTACGCCAACCCCGACGACAAGCCGTCCGGCCCGTTCACCATCGCCCGCAGCTTCGACGGCCGGCCGATGTGGGCCTGGCGCGGCAAGCCTCTTTACCGCTGGATATCCGATCGCAAGCGCGGTGCCGCAGGCGGCGACGGCGTGGCCAACGTCTGGTTCCTGGTGAAAGTACCGCCGCAGCTCACCGACCAGGTGGTGGCGTATTTCCCAATGCCGATGCCGCGCGCGGGCACCATCCGCACCGAATTCCCCCGCAGCAACCAACCCGCGCCAGCCACTACGACCACTCCAGCCAATCCGAGGATTTCCCGATGAGCCGTGCCCTGCACACGATTCCCACCACCGCACTTTGCCTGGCGCTGCTTGCCGGCACCGGTGCGGCCTTCGCACAGGACAGCGATGACGACAGCGGCCTCACCGCCAGCGGCAAGCTGCTGCTGACCGGCGGCGTCACCCAGGTGGAAGGCTCCGCCGGCGGCGGCCTGACGCCCTGGGCCGTGATCGGCGGCTACGGCACGCGCGACCAGATCGGCGCCAACGCCTTTTACACGCAGGTGAACGTCGACGACTACAACCTCAAGAGCTACGGCGCGCTGGTGGGCTTTTATGATCGCGTCGAGCTGAGCATTTCGCGCCAGAAGTTCGACACCGAAAATGTCGGCGGCGCGCTGGGGCTTGGCAACGGCTTCACGTTCACCCAGGACACCCTTGGCGTGAAGGTGAAGGTGGCCGGCGACGCCGTGCTCAACCAGGATTCGTGGCTGCCCCAGATCGCGGTGGGCGCGCAGTACAAGCGCAACGACCAGGCCGCCGTACTGGCCTTCGTGGGCGCCAGGGACGACAGCGGCGTGGACTACTACGTCAGCGCCACCAAGCTCTACCTCGACCAGAGCCTGCTGCTCAACGGCACGGTGCGCCTGACCAAGGCCAACCAGTTCGGCATCCTGGGCTTCGGCGGCGACCGTAACGACAGCTACCGGGCGCAGTTCGAAGGCTCGGCGGCCTACCTGCTCACGCGCAACCTGGCCATTGGCGCCGAATACCGCAGCAAGCCCGACAACCTGGGCATTGCCGGTGAGGACGACGCCTACGACGTGTTCGTCGCCTGGGCGCCCTACAAGAACGTGTCGCTGACGGTGGCCTACGTGGACCTCGGCAACATCGTCATCCGCGACGACCAGCGTGGCGTGTACGCCTCGCTGCAGGTCGGCTTCTGAACCCTCTGGAGATCCGCATGAATACCCTGACCCGCCTTGCCTTCGCCCTGCTGATTGCCGCCGCCACTCCGGCTTTCGCCCAGCAGCCCGTCCCCGTCAGCGCCGAAGAGCAGGCCATGCTGGACGAAGAAGCCCGCCTGGAAGCCGAAGAGGCGATGGTGGAAGCGTCTGCCAATGCCAACGACCCGACCGCGCCCAATCCCGCGCCGGCCTTCCCGGAACTGCGCCCGGTGCTGGACGAGTTTGGCGGTGAAGCCGGCCTGACCGCGCTGATGGAAACCTTCATGGTGGGCCTGCTGGCCGACCCGCGCACCGGGCCGTTCTTCGCCAACGCCGACCAGGTGCGGGTGAAGCGCCAGCTGACCGAGCAGTTCTGCGTGATCCTGGGCGGCGACTGCACCTACAGCGGCCGCGACATGCGCAGCTCGCACGCCGGCCAGAACATCGACCGCAGCCATTTCTACGCGCTGGTGGAAGTGCTGCAGGTGGCGATGGACGAGCACAAGGTGCCGTTCCGCGCGCAGAACAAGCTGCTGGCCAAGCTGGCGCCGATGCACCGCGAGATCGTTACCAAATAGTTTGCGTAAGTGGGGCAACGGGGCCGGCGGGTGGACTGCGCCGGCCCCGCTTTTTTTCCGGCCCCGGCTCAGTCCAGGGTTTCGGCGGCTTCCACCCGGTTCTTGCCCGCCTGCTTTGCGCGGTACAGCGCCGCGTCGGCGGCGGCGATCAGCAGCTCGGCGCTCAGCCCGGCGCGCGGCACGATGGCCGCCACGCCGATGCTGATGGTCACCTGGCCCAGCCGCGAGCCCGGGTGCGGCAGGTCGGCATGCATCACCGCCTGGCGCACGCGTTCGGCCACGGCCATCGCCTCGGGCAGTTCCAGGCCGGGCAGCACCACGCCGAACTCCTCACCGCCATAGCGGCCCGCCGTGTCGTGCGGCTTGCGCAGCTCGGCTTCCACCCGGCGCGCCACCACCCGCAGCGCGTCGTCGCCGGCCAGGTGGCCCTTGTGGTCGTTGTAGGCCTTGAACTCGTCCAGGTCGAAAAGCGCGAACGCCACCGGCGTGCCGCGCGCCAGCCCGATGGACCATTCGGCCTGAAGCCGCTCGATCAGGCGGCGCCGATTGGCCAGCTCGGTGAGCGCGTCGAAGTAGGACAGCCGCGTCAGCTCCTCATTGGCGCGGCGCAGCTCGAGGCTGCGCGATTCCAGTTCGTTGGTGCGCTGGCGCACCAGCTTCACCAGCTCGGCCTCACGCCAGCGCAGCTGACGCTCACGCAGCCGCAGCAGCCCCAGCGCAAGCAGCAGGAAGGCGATCGTGTAGCCAGCCATCGCCGTCACGGTGCTCCACCAGGGCCGCTTGATCTCGAACGCGATCAGCTGCGGCAGGGCGGGCGCGCCGGTGTAATCGCGCGCCTCCAGGTTCAGCCGGTAGCTGCCGGGCGGCAGGCCGGTGAACTGCCGCAGCGGCGTGTCGTTCCATTCGCCCGGACCCGGGTCCAGGCCCTCAAGCCAGCTGCGGTAAGTGTTCATGCCCTCGCGCTCGCCCGTGAGCAGCGCGAACTCCACCAGCACGCTGCGCGTTCCCGCCGGCAGCGACAGCACCGAGCCATTGGCGGGGACCGAAAGCGCCACGCCGTCCACGGCCAGGCGCTCGATGGACAGCGGCGGGGTGAAGGGGCGCTGGGTGGGCGTGCGCGGCAGGTACACCGCGGCGCCGCCGATGGTGCCGGCCCACACGCGGCCCTTGGCGTCCACGTGCAGGGCCCCGGCGTTGCATTCGTCGTGCGGCAGGCCGTCGCTGCGCTGGAAACGCATCACGTCTAATTGGCCGTCGGCCAGCGGCCGCCATCGGGCGGCGCCGTAATCGCTGCACACCACCAGGTCGCCGGCGCCGTCGCGCACCACGCCGTAGGTGTAGGGGTTGGGCGAAGCGGGCAGGGCGGGTTCGGTCACCAGCCGCGGCGTTTCGGGGTTGCTGATGTCCACCCGCACCACGCCGTTGGCCTGCGATCCCAGCCAAAGCACCGGCCGGCCACCGGCGTCGGGCAGCAGGGTCATGCCGAAATAGCTGTCGTCGGGCAGGCCCTGGGCGCGGCCATGGAATCGCCAGCGGCCGTTGCGGTAAACCGCCAGCCCGCGGCCCACCGTGGTGGCCCAGATAACGCTTTCGCTGCCGCTTCCGGTCTGCAGCAGCGCCACGACGCGCTGGGGATGGCCGGGGTCGGCCGGGTCGAAGTGCCGCCAGACGCCTTCGCGGTAGTGCGCCACGCCGCCCTGGCGCAGCCCGATCCAGGCCTCGTTCTTGCCGACCGGCAGGATCTTGGACACCGCTTCGCGTTCGAACTTGGGCCAGGGGGTGGGTATTACCTGGAGCCGGTCGCCGACCAGGCGCGCGACGTGGCCATCCCACGTGCCTACCCAGAGCGTGCCGTCGGGCGTGCCGTCGGCCATGCGCGCCAGGCTGCGCACGGTGGGATGCGGCAGTCCGTCGGCCTGGGTCCAGGTGCGCCAGGCGCCGTCGCGGTAGCGCGCCAGGCCTTCGCCGTCGCTGCCCAGCCAGAGCGATTCGTGGCCGTCGTTGCCCACTTCATTCAACAGCGCCCACACGCCGTTGCCGGCGCTGCCGATCTCGCTGACGGTGCGCCAGTTGCCCACCAGGCGCAGGCGCGCGGCGCCCGAGTCCGTACCCAGCCAGACCTGCGGGCGACCCTGTGCGTCGCTGCCCAGCCCGATGGCCCGGGTTCGGGTACTGCTGAGGCTGGTGAGATAGTCGAGCGCCTGCCACTGGCCGCCGCGCAGGCGGGCCGCGCCCTGGCGCAGGCCGGCCCACACCTGCGGCTGTGGCTGGCCGATGTCCTGCAGCATCAGCGCGTGCACGTAGTCACTGCCCAGTGCGCCGTTGCCGCGGTGGAAGCGCTGCCAGCGACCGCCGTGCAGACGCGCCACGCCGCCGCCGTAGCTGCCCACCCACACGCTGTGGCCGTGGTCGGCCTCGGGCCAGGTGTCCACGCTGCTGATCTCGAAGAAGCGCGGGCCCGCCACGTCCGGCGTTACCGGCACGCAGGCCTGTGCCAGCGGGCAGTGGTAGAGGCCCTGCCCGAACGTGGCGAGCCACAGCGACTGCGATTCGTCGCTGGCCAGCGCCACGTCGAAGATTTCCACCTGGGCCAGTTCGGCAGGCAGGGCGCGCGCCTGCCAGCGGCCGTCCGCCCACTCGGCCAGGCCGCCGGTGGTGGTGGCGAAAAGGCGGTAGCTGCCGTTGGCCGGGAACCAGCGCAAACGCAGCGCGTTCACCGCGCCCAGGCCTTGGTCGGCGCCGATGTCCTGCCACGCGTCGTTCTTCAGAACGAACACGCCCACGCCGGTCATGGACACCCACACCTGGCCGTCGGGCGTGGCGACCACGTCGCGCACCACGCCGCCAAGCTTGCCGTCCGGACCCGGTACGGGCGCCATGGTCAGCCCGTTGAAGCGCGCCAGGCCGCGCATCGTGCCGACCCAGACGTGGCCATCGGGGGCCTGTGCCACCGCGGTAACGGTGGGGTCGGGCAGGCCGTTGCCTTCTTCGAAGAGCTTGGCGGGGAGGCGGCCAATCTGGTCCACGTCGATATCCGAGGCGTGCGCGGGCGCGGACAGCCAAAGGCAGGCCATCAGCAATACGCAGTAAGCGGACACGGTGCGGCTTTGTTGCATTCGGACACCCCGATGTGACTTTAAGGGGTGAGGCGGGCGAATTCACCCCCACGGCAGACGAGCGGCGCTGTTTGTGAACCCGGGCGGCGCCTGATCGCGGGGAAAGCTGCGCCAAGCGGCGGAGTCGGAATAGACTGGGCACATGGCGGACGTAACGCGCGTTGACGAGCTTCCCGGCACCTTCGGCTACGGCGCGGGGGTGCTGTATGGCCTGCCCCAGCCGCCGCGGTGGATGGGCGCGGCCGTGCCCGACCTGGACAAGGCCATCCTGCTGCTGGGCACCGGTGAACTACTGTACGGCCACCTGACCGGCCTGGACTGGGAGGGCGGCAATGTCATCGTGCGGTCGGGCAACGTGACGCACTCCAATCCCATCGCCGACCTGCGCGGCATCCTGCTCAGCGCCGGGACCACCGCCCAGCCCGTGGCGCCGCCCATGATGGTCACCAGCACGCTCAAGTACCGCGACGGCGGCGAATGGGTGCTGCATGCCCACACCGCCAGCGCCGACCTGTTCGGCGTGGGCTTCTTCGCGGTGGCCAGCGGCGAGATGCGCACCATCTTCGTACCCTGGCGCGCCCTGGCCGACCACACGGCCTCGATCGCCTCGGGCATGGACGACCATCGCCGCGCGCGCCTGCAGCGTGAAGTGGCGTTCCGGCGCGGCGCCGAGATCGACCGGCTGCGCGCCGCCAAGCTCAACCTGGTGGAGGAAACCGGCCGCCAGGCGGCCGACATCCGCCGCAGCGCGTTCGCCAAACTTTTCTGCGAAACCCACGGCGGCTGATCCGCTCGGAGCGATGGTGGTTTTCACACCAAGCGTGGCAAGGTAGCGCCATGACCGCCCCCCCGTCGATTGAACGCTGGAAACGCGCCGAAGCTTTCTGGGCCGCACGCCAGGCCGAGCTGGCCCGCCGCGAATATGATGCGCTGTTGTCCGATCCGGACTGGATGCTGCCCGCCAACCTGCGGCTGGGCGCGATCGCGCTGGAAACCGGCCAGGTGCGCGCCGCCGTCAGCCACGCGCTGGCGGCGTTCTACGCCCGCGAACCCGACCCGCCGCTGCTGGAGGCGCTGTGCCGCCTGCTGTTGAACGTGGGCGAAACCCGTTCGGCCCTGCACTGCGTGGACGACGCTTCCGTGGCCGCCTGCGCCGAGCCCCGCGTGCTGGTGGGCTTTGGCCGGATGATGGCCGAACACGGCTTCTTCGACCGCGCCGCGTCGCTGCTGCGGCGCGCCCGCGGCGCGGGGCTGGACAGCGCCGAGCTGCGCCTGCTGCTGGGCAATGCCGAAAGCCAGGCCGGCAACGTGGCCGCGGCCGAGGCCGAGCTGGAAGCCTGCCTGGCCGCGTCGCCCCAGCAGGCCGCTGCGCACGTGGCCCTGTCCGCGCTGCGCCGCGCCACGCACGACCACAACCACGTGGCCCGACTGCGCGGCCTGCTCGAGCGCATGCCCGAAACGCACGCCGACGCACCCAGGCTGCAGTTCGCGCTGTTCAAGGAGCTCGACGACCTGGGCGACACCGACGCGGCCTGGCCGGCCCTGGCCGCCGGGCTGCGGCTTCGCCACCGGCGCGTGCGCTACATCGTGGCCGATGAAGTAGCCATGTTCGAAAACCTGCACAAGGTGCGCGCCGCACCGCCGTCGCCGGCCGAGCCGGGGCCGGCGCCGATCTTCATCGTGGGCCTGCCGCAGTCGGGCGCGGCCTTCCTGGAAAGCCTGCTGGCCACCGACCCGCGCATCGTTGCCGTGGGTGAACTGTCCGACCTGGTCACCCAACTGCGCTGGTGCGCCCAGCGCATCGGCGGCACCACGCTGGACGGCGAGCTGGTGCGCGCCTGCGCCGGCGCCGACCTTTCCCCGCTGGCGCGGCGCTACCTGGGCCACACGCAGTGGCGCGCCGCCGGCAAGGACTATTTCGTCGACCGCACGCCCGGTCACTTCCTGGCGCTGGGCTACCTGGCCAACGCCATGCCCAACGCCCGCTTCGTGCATTTGCGCCGCGAACCGATGGACGCCTGCTTCGCCAACCTGCGGCAGCTGTTTGCCCAGGGCGACGGCTACAGCTACGACCAGGCCGAGATGGCCGGCTACCATGGCCGCTACCGGGCGCTGATGGCGCACTGGCACGCGCAGTTCCCGGGCCGGATCCTGGACGTGGCTTTCGAGACGATGGTGACCGACCCTTACGCGGTGGCGCGCAAGGTGTTCGAACACGTGGGCCTGGACTTCACGCCGGCGCCGGTGCGCGCGCTGGATGGCCGTGAAGTGGGGCAGTGGCGCCGCTACGAGGATCAGCTGCAGCCGCTGAAGGCGGCGCTGGGGCTGAGCGCCTGATGTCCGACGCCGACCTGCAGCGCTGGCAGCGTGCCGAACGGCACCGCGCGGCCTTCGACATTCCGGCCGCACAGCGCGAGTACGAGGCGCTGTTGGCCAACCCCGACTGGGTGCTGCCGGCCAGCCTGCGCCTGGGCACCATCGCGCTGCAGACCGGGCGCCTGAAGGACGCGGTGGCCCACGCCCTGGCCGCCAACGCCGCCCGCGAACCCGACCCGGTGCTGCTGGAGGCGCTGTGCCGCCTGCTGCTGGAGGTAGGCGAGCTGGAAGCGGCCATCAGCTGCGCGCAGGATCCTTCGGTCGGCGCGTGCACCGACCCGGACGTGCTGTCGGGCTTGGGCAGGATGATGTCCGACCAAGGCATGGCCGATTACGCGCTGCCGCTGCTGCGACGCGCCCGCCTTTTTGGCGGCGACAGCCCTGAGCTGCAGTACCTGATCGGCAACTGCGAAACGTACGCCGGCAACCCCGACCTGGCCGAGCGTGAGCTGGAGGCCTGCCTGGCCGCCGCGCCCGATTTCGCGCCCGCGCACCGCGTGCTGGCCAAGCTGGCCCGCGCCACGCCCGACCGCAACCACGTCGATCGCCTGCGCGCCTGCGCCCTGCGCATGGGCGACGACCATCCCGACGCGCCGCCGCTGTACTACGCGCTGTTCAAGGAACTCGACGACCTGGGGGACGTGGACGGCGCCTGGGCCGCGCTGGAAACCGGCATGCGCCTGCGCCGCCTGCAGGTGAGCTACGACGCCCTGGCCGACCAGGCCCTGTTCGACGAACTGCAGCAGGTGAAGGCCGCGCCGGGGCCCCAGGCCGACGGCGCGCCGCAGCCCATCTTCATCGTGGGCATGCCGCGTTCGGGCACCACGCTGCTGGAACGCATCCTGGCCACGCACGGGCAGGTGGCCGATGCCGGCGAGCTGCGCGATTTTACCGTGCAACTGCGCTGGTGCTGCGACCAGCTGGGCGGCCCGCACCCCGATGCGGCCCTGGCCCAAGCGGCCCGCGTGGCCGACCTGGCGCCGCTGGGCCAGCGCTACCTGGCCCATACCCAGTGGCACGCCCGCGGCCACGCGTACTACACCGACAAGCTGCCGACGAACTTCCTCAACGTCGGCTACATCGCCAATGCGCTGCCGCAGGCGCGCTTCCTGCACATGGTGCGGGCGCCGATGGAGGTTTGTTTCTCCAACCTCAAGGAACTGTTCGCCGACGCCTACCCGCACAGCTACCAGCCGCTCGAAATGGCGGCGCACTATCGCCGCTACCGGGCGCTGATGGACCACTGGCAGCGCGAGTTCCCCGGCCGCATCCTGGACGTGCCCTACGACGCCCTGGTTACCGAGCCCGAAGCCACCGCCCGCGCCGTGCTGCAGCACTGCGGCCTGGCCTGGAACCCCGACGTGCTGGCGCCCGAGTCCCGCGCCGGCACCGTGGCCACCGCCAGCTGGGCGCAGGTGCGCGAGCCCATCCACGCGCGCTTCATCGGCCAGTGGCGCCGCTACGAAGCCCAGCTGCAGCCGCTGCGTGAAGCCCTGGGTGAATTCGGGGCCTGATGGCCCGGGGCGTGCAAAGACGGGCAGGGGAGTAGGCGGCCGCCGGCGGCGCTACAATCGGGGCATTCCACCTTGACCTCAGGAGTGTGCCCATGAGCACCCCCGCCTCCAGCCTGCCCACCGCCGAAGCCCGCACCGAACGCAGCCCGCTGCGTTTTGTCACCGCCGCCAGCCTGTTCGACGGCCACGACGCCGCCATCAACATCATGCGCCGCCTGATCCAGGCCCAGGGCGTGGAAGTGGTGCACCTGGGCCACAACCGCAGCGTGGAAGACGTGGTGCGCGCCGCGCTGCAGGAAGACGCCGACGGCATCGCGCTGTCCAGCTACCAGGGCGGCCACACCGAATACTTCAAGTACATGGTGGACATGCTGCGCGAGCGCGGCGCCAGCCACATCCGCGTGTTCGGCGGCGGCGGCGGCACCATCACCCCCGAAGAAATCAAGGAACTGCAGGACTACGGCGTCGAACGCATCTACCACCCCAACGACGGCATGAAAATGGGCCTGGTAGCCATGATCGAAGACCTGGTCCGCCGCACCGAAACCGCCAGGCAGGAACGGGGTCAGGTTCACTCATCCCCGCCCGTTGCCGGCAAGGGCAAGAAGTCGGCCGGGACAAGTGAAGCTGACCCCGTTGCTGCGGCCGACATCAACGACGAGATCTCGATCGGCAAGATGCTGACCGCCATCGAGGAAGGCGAGTACGACGAAGCCCAGCTGGCCTCGCTGCGCAAGCAATGGCAGCTGGCCGGCGGCAAGACCCCGGTGATTGGCCTCACCGGCACCGGTGGCGCCGGCAAGTCGTCGGTTACCGACGAGCTGATGAACCGCTTCCTGCAGCACTTCCCGGAAATGCGCATCGCCGTGATCTCGGTCGACCCCACGCGCCGCCGCACCGGTGGCGCGCTGCTGGGCGACCGCATCCGCATGAACTCCCTGCGTTCGCCCCGCGTCTTCATGCGCTCGATGGCCACCCGCCGCCAGCACGCGGCCATCAACGTGGTGCTGAAGGACTGCGTGGCCTTCCTGCGCGCCCAGGCCTACGACCTGGTGATGGTGGAAACGGCCGGCATCGGCCAGAGCGACAGCGAAATCGTCGACCTGGTGGATTTCCCCGTCTACGTTATGACCAGCGACTTCGGCGCCCCCAGCCAGCTCGAGAAAATCGACATGCTGGACTTCGCCGAACTGGTGGTGCTGAACAAGTTCGACAAGCGCGGCGCCGAAGACGCCCTGCGCGACGTGCGCAAGCAGTGGAAGCGCAACCGCGTGGCCTTCGCCCTGAAAGACGAAGACGTGCCGGTGTACCCCACCATCGCCAGCCAGTTCAACGACCCCGGCGTAAGCTGGATGTTCGCCAACCTGTGCCGCCTGGTGCGCGACAAGCTGGGCCTGCCGGCCGAAAAGTGGACCCCCGCCGGCGAGATCACCCTGAAAGAACCGCGCGCCACCGTGCTGATTCCCGGCGCCCGCACCCGCTACCTGGCCGAAATTGCCGAGCAGGGCAGGGCCATCAACACAAGCATCGAAAAGCAGTCCGAGGCCGCCGACCGCGCCCAGAGCTACTGGCAAAGCCTGCACGACCTGGACGACCACGACCTGCCGCGCGCCCTGGACCTGTACGACCCGCACCACCTGCTGCTGCAGCGCCTGCCGTCCACCACCGGCGCCCCCGGCGAATACCCCAACTGCGGTGAACGCCGCACCGGCGCCGAGCGCCGCAAGCTGGTGTTCAAGTGGCAGCAGGCCCAGACCGACATCGACGCCCGCGCCCCGCTGGAAGAGCGCCGGTCCGCCACCGTGGACCGCAGCCTGGTCACGCTGCGCCAGCGCTACAACGACGCGGTGAAGGCGCTGAGCGCCGACAGCGTCCAGCTGCTGCGCGAATGGCCCGAGCGCCTGAAGTCGATTACTGACGACGTCACCGAGTACCACGTGCGCGGCAAGGCCATCGCGGTGGAGAACTACACCCAGAGCCTCAGCCACCAGAAAATCCCCAAGATCGCCGCGCCCACCTACAAGAGCTGGGGCGAACTGCTGGTGTTCCTTTGCAAGGAAAACCTGCCGGGTTCCTACCCGTACACCGGCGGCGTGTACCCCTACCGCCGCACCGGCGAAGACCCCATCCGCATGTTCGCGGGCGAGGGCACGCCCGAGCGCACCAACCGCCGCTTCCACTACCTGAGCGTCGGCCAGCCCGCGGCGCGCCTGAGCACGGCGTTTGACAGCGTCACCCTGTACGGCGAAGACCCGGCCATCCGCCCCGACATCTACGGCAAGATCGGCAACTCCGGCGTGTCCATCGCCACGCTTGATGACATGAAGAAGCTGTACTCCGGCTTCGACCTGTGTGCGCCCAGCACCAGCGTCAGCATGACCATCAACGGCCCGGCGCCGATGATCCTGGCCATGTTCATGAACACCGCCATTGACCAGCAGATCGAGAAGTACCTGCGCGAAGACCAGAAGCGCTGGGACGAAGCCCACGCCAAGATCGAAGCCTTCTTCGAAGGCAAGCAGCGCCCCGAATACCACGGCGAAATCCCGCCCACCAACGACGGCCTGGGCCTGGGCCTGCTGGGCGTCACCGGCGACCAGCTGGTGGACGCCGAAACCTACGAGCGCATCAAGACCTACACCCTCAACACCGTGCGCGGCACCGTGCAGGCCGACATCCTGAAGGAAGACCAGGCCCAGAACACCTGCATCTTCAGCACCGAATTCGCCCTGCGCATGATGGGCGACATCCAGCAGTTCTTCGTGGACCACAAGGTCCGCAACTTCTACTCGGTGTCCATCAGCGGCTACCACATCGCCGAAGCCGGGGCGAACCCGATCAGCCAGCTGGCCTTCACCCTGAGCAACGGCTTCACCATCGTGGAGTACTACCTGGCCCGCGGCATGAAGGTGGACGACTTCGCGCCCAACCTGAGCTTCTTCTTCAGCAACGGCATGGACCCGGAGTACACCGTGATCGGCCGCGTGGCCCGCCGCATCTGGGCCCGCGCCATGCGCGAGCGCTACGGCGCCAACGACCGCAGCCAGATGATGAAGTACCACATTCAGACCAGCGGCCGCAGCCTGCACGCCCAGGAAATCCAGTTCAACGACATCCGCACCACGCTGCAGGCCCTGTACGCCCTGTTCGACAACTGCAACAGCCTGCACACCAACGCCTACGACGAAGCCATCACCACGCCCACCGAAGAAAGCGTGCGCCGCGCCGTGGCCATCCAGATGATCATCAACAAAGAGCTGGGCCTGAACTTCAACGAGAACCCCTGGCAGGGCAGCTTTGCCGTGGACTACCTCACCGACATGGTGGAAGAAGCCGTGTACAAGGAGTTCGAGGCGCTTTCAGAGCGCGGCGGTGTGCTGGGCGCCATGGACACCATGTACCAGCGCGGCAAGATCCAGGAAGAGAGCCTGTACTACGAGCACAAGAAGCACGATGGCAGCCTGCCGCTGATTGGCGTGAATACGTTCCTGCCGAAGGATCATGCGGGCGAGGTGGCTACCACCATCGAGCTGATTCGCAGCACTGAGCCGGAGAAGGGGGCGCAGATTGCCAATGTGGCGACGTTCCAGAAGGCCCGGAACGGACTGGTTTCGGGGCTGGCCCCCCTTCAGTCAACGGCCCGTGACCGGAAAAACATCTTTGCGGCGTTGATGGAAGCGGTGAAGACGCATTCGCTTGGTCAGATCAGCCATGCGCTTTACGAAGTTGGCGGCGAATATCGCCGGAACATGTGATCTGTGTCCGCTAAGACATAGATTGACGGGTGCTCATATCTGGCATCTACTATGGCTGCTCTTTACGCGTTTGGCGATGGATTGCCTCTTTTGTTGGGTCCGGCGTTGCGCCGGACGGGTTTGGATTGACTGGATTTATCGCCCCCCGGGACGGGGGGGGGGGGGGGGGGGGGGGGGGGGGGGGGGGGGGGGGGGGGGGGGGGGGGGGGGGGGGGGGGGGGGGGGGGGGGGGGG
>NZ_JAIBFH010000214.1 GCF_019459675.1 Arenimonas sp. | reverse complement strand
CCGGCGCGGTGCCGGCCCCTTGAAACACCACTTACAACAAAGGCGCGCCGGCATTGCACCGTACGCGCCCTGGTTCCGCGCCCGCAGGTTCAGCGGACTTCGGAAATCTCCACGCCGTCCAGGCCCTGCGACAGGGTGCGGGCATCGCCACCCTGGGCCAGCTTGATCTTCAGGCGCACTTCGTTGGCCGAGTCGGCGAAGCGGAGCGCGTCTTCATAGCTGATCTCGCCGGCCTGGTAGAGCTCGAACAGCGCCTGGTCGAAGGTCTTCATGCCCAGGTTGGTCGACTCCTTCATGACGTCCTTGATCTTGTGGATCTCGCCGTCGCGGATGTAGTCCTGCACCAGCGGCGTGCCGAGCAGGATTTCCATCGCCACCCGGCGCGACTTGCCGTCGGGCGTGGGAATGAGCTGCTGCGCGACCACGCCCTTGAGGTTCATCGACAGGTCCATCAGCAGCTGGCTGCGGCGGTCTTCCGGGAAGAAGTTGATCATGCGGTCCAGCGCCTGGTTGGCGTTGTTGGCATGCAGGGTGCACAGCACCAGGTGGCCGGTTTCGGCGAAGGCGATGGCGTGGTCCATGCCCTCGCGGGTGCGCACCTCGCCGATCATGATCACGTCGGGGGCCTGGCGCAGGGTGTTCTTCAGCGCCGCGTCCCAGCTGTCGGTATCAATGCCCACTTCGCGCTGCGTGATGATGCAGCCCTCGTGCTTGTGCACGAATTCGATCGGGTCCTCGATGGTGATGATGTGGCCCGAGGAGTTCATGTTTCGGTAGCCGATCATGGCCGCCAGCGAGGTGGACTTGCCGGTACCGGTGGCGCCCACGAACAGGATGATGCCGCGCTTGGTCATGGCCAGCGACTTGATCACCGCCGGCAGGTTGAGTTCCTCGACCGTGGGGATGCGCGTTTCGATGCGCCGCAGCACCATGCCGACCTGGTTGCGCTGGTAGAAGCACGACACGCGGAAGCGGCCCACGCCGGACACGCCGATGGCGAAGTTGCACTCGTGCGTCTTTTCGAACTCCTCGCGCTGCGAGGGGTTCATCACGTTCAGCACCAGGTCGCGCGACTGCTGCGGCGTGAGCGGGTTCTGGGTGATCGGCGACAGCTTGCCGTTGACCTTCATCGACGGCGGCACGCCCGCGGTGATGAAAAGGTCCGAGGCCTTCTTGTGCGCCATCAGCTTCAGGAAGGAGGTGAAGTCGATGCTGCTCATGCGTGCTCCTGTGCAGGGTCCGTGGCGTTACCCCGGGCCTGGTGTTGATGCGGCGTCCTGCCAGCCCCCCGACCGGCGTCGAGGTCAGTCGAACAGCTTCTTGTCCTTGGCGTATTCCTTGGCCTGCTGCTTGGTGACCAGGCCTCGCTTGGCCATGTCCTGCAGGCACTGGTCGAGCGTCTGCATGCCGTACTGCTGGCCGGTCTGGATGGAGGAATACATCTGGGCCACCTTGTCCTCGCGGATCAGGTTGCGGATGGCCGGGGTGGCCACCATGATTTCATGGGCCGCGACCCGGCCCCCGCCGACCTTCTTGAGCAGCGACTGCGATACCACCGCACGCAGCGACTCGGAAAGCATGGACCGGACCATCGGCTTTTCGCCGGCCGGGAACACGTCGATGATGCGGTCGATGGTCTTGGCCGCCGAGCTGGTGTGCAGGGTGGCGAACACCAGGTGGCCGGTTTCCGCGGCGGTCAGCGCCAGGCGGATGGTTTCCAGGTCGCGCATTTCGCCGACCAGGATGAAGTCGGGGTCTTCACGCAGCGCCGAGCGCAGGGCTTCGTTGAAGCCGTGCGTATCCCGGTGCACTTCGCGCTGGTTCACCAGGCACTTCTGCGAGGTGTGCACGAACTCGATCGGGTCTTCGACGGTGAGGATGTGGCCGAACTCGTTCTTGTTGACGTGGTCGACCATGGCCGCCAGCGTCGTGGACTTGCCCGAGCCGGTGGGGCCGGTGACCAGGATCAGCCCCTGGGGCTGGTCGATGAGTTCGGCGAAGATCTTGGGCGCGGCGAGCTCCTCGAGCGTGAGGATCTGGCTGGGAATGGTGCGGAACACGGCGCCGGCGCCGCGGTTGTGGTTGGAGGCGTTGACGCGGGAACGCGCCAGGCCGGGGATTTCGAACGAGAAGTCGACCACGAGGAATTCCTCGAAAAAT